>CANBQQ010000407.1 GCA_947371715.1 Flavipsychrobacter stenotrophus | reverse complement strand
TTCGATTATTTCCAGGTGGTTATCGGTTATTGGTTAGGCTACTTCGCTGTGGCGTTTATACTTTTGCCGCTCTATTATAAGCTTAAGCTTACCTCCATATACACTTACCTCGAAGGCCGCCTGGGTGGTACGGCCTACAAAACCGGTGCTTTGTTCTTTATACTCTCCCGCACGCTGGGGGCCACACTACGTCTGTATCTGGTAATCAAAGTACTCGAAAAATTCGTATTGGAAGGCATGGGCATTCCTTTCGAAGCAACCGCTATTATAATACTGGGCCTCATATTGCTTTACACCTATCGCGGCGGCGTAAAAACCATTGTATGGACAGACACGCTGCAAACCACATTTATGTTGCTTGCACTGATCATTTGCGTATTTTATATCCTGCATGCATTGCATCTCACAACCGGCGCTGGCTGGACCATGATGCAAGAACATGGCTATACAAAACTCCTCGAAACAGACCCGCAAAAAGGCGGTTTCTTCCTCAAGCAGATTTTGGGTGGTGCATTTATAACTATTGCTATGACCGGTCTTGATCAGGAAATGATGCAGAAAAATATCAGCGTAAGCAATGTAAAAGATTCGCAGAAGAACATGCTCACCCTCAGTTTCCTGCAGGCATTTGTTGTATTCATATTCCTCATGCTCGGTGGCTTGCTTTATCTGTATGGCATGAGCAAGGGCGGAAGCTTCCAGCACGTAATGGTCAATGGTAAAGACACAGTGCAATTCCTGCTCGATGGTAAAAATATTATCGGCGATAACATCTTCCCCGAACTGGCCTTTCATTATATGCCGCCTGTTATCAGTGTTATCTTCATCATAGGTCTTATCTCTGCACTCTTCCCAAGTGCCGATGGCGCCCTTACCGCACTTACCTCTTCATTCTGTATAGACATCCTGGGCATACGCCGCAAGCAGGGAATGACGGAGGCGCAGCAAAAGAAGACACGCATGTTTGTGCATTACACTTTCGCCGTATTATTTCTCATTTGTGTGTTCATCTTCCGTATGGTAGACAATGGCTCATTGATACAGACACTATTGGTAGTCGCCGGCTACACATACGGACCGCTACTGGCGTTATTCGTGTTTGGTATATTCACCAATAGAAATGTCCGAAAAGAGTTTGTACCCATTATCTGTATAGCAGCTCCGGTTATCTGTTATATGATCAAACAGAATGAAGCCAAATGGCTCGGTGGCTACCAGATCGGTACCGAATTATTGATAATCAACGCATCACTTACCTTTTTACTCTTACTTTTATCTTCTAAAAGAGGTCGGGTTGAATGAGATTTTTCGTAAATTAGCATAAGTGAAAAAGGCCAACATAGAATATTTAGATTTTGAAATTGATAAGCTCACCCGATCTATTGAAAATGTGCAAACCGGTGATAGCTTTCAAACCGATGTCCGACATTTACTAAAGGTTGATCTTAAAAGTGTAACAAAAAAGCAAGGATGGCTTTTCGATTGGAAAGAGGAATTAGCTTACGACCTCAGGGAAGTCTATAAATTGACAATAAAGGAGAATCTTTCAATCATTCAGGGGTTGATAAGCATACAGGTTAAGGAAGATCACATTTTTCTTAGCCTGATAGAAAGTGCTCCCTTTAACATTGGTAAAAAGAAAGTCTACTATGGAGTTCCGGGAAATCTTGTTGCGTTTGCGTGCAAACTCTCCTTTCAAAAAGGATTTGATGGATTTGTCTCATTTTATGCCAAAACGCGATTGATTGAGCACTACAAAAAAGAATTGTTAGCAAACCATATAGGCGGCAACACAATGGTCATTAATACCACAGCAGCAAAAGCATTGATTGAAAAATATTTCAAAGAATAATTTATGGGACTTATACGGGAGAGTGTTGATTTCTTTGTAATTAACAAAGAGCTAACTCAAGAGGAACAGCGGAAAATAAGCGCTTACATTCGTGCGGAAAAAGAAAAAGAGATAAGGAAGCAAGCTAACAGAATTAAAAGAGCAGCGAAAAACAAACTTGTTGCTAAAAGTAAATAAACCCTGCTTTATCAGGCAAAGACTAAATGAAAGAACAACTAACTAACCTAAAGTCCAGAGACTGGACAGAGACCCGCGCACACTCCAGCTGGCAGATATTCAAAATAATGGCCGAGTTTGTGCAGGGCTTTGAAACCCTTGCAAAAATAGGTCCTTGCGTATCTATCTTCGGCTCTGCACGTACCACACCGGGACACAAATATTATGACCTGGCAGTAGAAATAGCCAAACGCCTCGCTGAAAGTGGTTTTGGCATCATATCCGGTGGTGGCCCCGGTATTATGGAAGCTGCCAATAAAGGCGCCAACCTCGGCCATGGCCGCAGCGTAGGGTTGAACATAGCACTCCCGTTCGAGCAAACAAGCAATCCGTTTATCGACCGCGATACGTCTATCAATTTCGACTACTTCTTTGTCCGCAAGGTCATGTTCACCAAATACTCACAGGCATTTATAATGATGCCCGGCGGCTGGGGAACAATGGATGAATTCTTTGAAGTAGCCACCCTTATCCAGACCCGCAAATTTACCCAGACTCCAATGATCTGTGTAGGCTCAGCGTACTGGGGCGGACTCTTCAAATGGATGAAAGAAGTAATGCAGGAGCAGGAATCTAACATCAGCCCGGGAGACCTGGATATGATAAAGGTATTTGACACAGCCGATGAGGTTGTTGCCTACATGACCGAGTTCTATACCCACAACAAGCTGCAGCCAAATTTCTAAGGGTAATTGCAGCGGGATATAGAAAATTCAATTAATTTGGAATATCCTGTTAATTTTGCACCACACACAATTATACTTAATAGAAAGCAATGAAGAATACTCCATTTACGGAAAAACACTTGGCGCTGGGCGCTAAGATGGCAGAATTTGCAGGCTACAACATGCCAATCTCTTATACCGGTATCAACGATGAGCACCATGCTGTTCGTACCAATGCAGGTATATTTGACGTCAGCCACATGGGTGAGTTCATCCTAAAGGGCGAGAACGCTTTGGATCTTATTCAGCGTGTCACTACCAACGATGCTTCTAAATTGACCGACGGCAAAGCGCAATATTCTTGCCTGCCTAACAATGAAGGTGGTATTGTTGATGACCTGCTTGTTTATTGTGTAGAGACAAACAAAGTATATATGTTGGTGGTGAATGCTTCTAACATAGAAAAAGACTGGAACTGGATAAGCAGCCACAATACAAAGGGCGTGGAAATGCACAACATTTCTGAAAAAACAGCATTGCTTGCTGTTCAGGGTCCGAATGCTACAGCTATGATGCAGCAGCTTACAGATATGGACCTGGTGAACATGAAGTACTACACATTTGTAAAAGGTAAGTTTGCCGGAGTTGAAAATGTGCTGATCAGCGCAACAGGTTATACCGGTGCTGGTGGTGTAGAAATATACTTCGATAACGAAGGCGATAATGCAGAAAAAGTATGGAGCGAAATATTCCGCGTAGGCACTCCATTAGGCCTGAAGCCTATCGGTTTGGCAGCGCGTGATACACTCCGTCTTGAAAAAGGGTTCTGCCTGTACGGTAATGATATCGATGATACTACAAGCCCGCTGGAAGCTGGATTGGGTTGGATCACAAAATTCACCAAAGACTTCACTGCCCGCCCTATACTGGAAGCATTAAAGGCAAGCGGACTGAAAAAGAAAATGGTAGGTCTGGAAATGGTAGA
>CANBQQ010000406.1 GCA_947371715.1 Flavipsychrobacter stenotrophus | reverse complement strand
TTGCCTAACGGAACTAATGTGGCATCCATCCACTGGCGAAATGCTTCAATTGAGCCAAATACTTCCTCACCACGGCTATAGAGCCTTGCCAGTTCTATCATTCTTTCAGATTGCTCCTGAGAGAGCTTTTGTTGTGGCTTATACCTACGGAGTGTCCTATCGGAGGTGTGTGTGATAGTGGCCATTTCTAAAAGTGAAAGATCGGCAACATCCATCAGGTGAGTCATTGCCTGCTTGGGTATGCCTGTTCTTATTATACTTATAAAATCATTCTCATTTTTAATGGCGTCAAAGTCTTTTTTACCCGCCATACCCATCATGCCAATAGTGCGGGATGCCGTACTATTGCTGCTAATTGCATATGCGATCATAGGCTCATTAAGCTGCTGAGTTTCGTTTGCTTCAGAAGTGGTGTAGCTTTTATTCTTTCTTTGGGTTGCCATAACCGGACATTTGTCCAACAAAGTTACAACATTTGTCCGGTTATCGCAATTATTTTCCCGCAATCATGCTTATTTCTACTTGCACTCCTTTGGGAAGTCCGGACACCTGTACTGTTTCTCTGGCCGGAGGGTCGGCAGTAAAATAGCTACCGTAGATCTCATTAACAGCGCCGAACTGACCCATGTCCATAAGAAATATGGTTGATTTGAGCACATTTGAAAAATCCATTCCTGCTTCTTTAAGTATCGCTTCCAGATTTTTCATTACCAAAGTTGTTTCTGCAGCAATGCTATCCTGAACAAGGTTGCCGGTAGCGGGATCAAGAGCTATCTGGCCTGATATGAATAACATGTTGCCGAAGCTTACTGCCTGATTATATGGTCCTATAGGGGCCGGTGCATTATTAGTTCTGATGATTTTCTTTTCCATGCGTAAAGCTAATAAAATTGTCTTTGTGATTGCACTTGGGCTATTGATATCGGTACGCGACTGTTTTATGGTTTTCAATTTACTTTTAACTTGTTTCATCACTTACCTTTGCAGCTCAGAAAATGAAATATCTCTTACATATCGATACGTCAGGAGACACCGGCAGTGTTTCCCTTGCCCTTAATGGTCAACTGATTTGCACAAAGCTGAACTCAGAATCGAGAAATCATGCAAGTGCTATCAACCTTATGATAGATGCTGCGTTAGCTGAAGCCGGAATAACTATGCCGCAATTGTCGGCAATTGTTGTCTGCGCAGGTCCCGGTTCTTACACTGGTTTAAGAATAGGCGTAGCTACCGCCAAAGGGCTGTGTTATGCATTGAATGTACCCTTGTTGCTGGACAACAAGCTTACTTTACTGGCTTACCAGGCATTCAGACAATTTGGAACAAAATACAAGATGTATGTACCTCTATTATTGGCCAGAGAGAAGGAATATTTTATTAGTTGTTTCGATAATACATTCCGAAATATAGTTGTTGCAAAACATATAATGGACACCGAACTTGGTGAATACATAGGCAACAATAACGACATGTGTGTGATAAGTGACAGCTTTAGTAAGGAAGAGGGCGAGAAACATGCAGAAAATATCTATATAGATCCCAGTGTAAACATTGATATTAAAGAGTGGGTTTTTTACTCTTTTGAAGAATATAAATGTAATAATATTGTAAATTTATCCACAGCCGAACCATTTTATCTTAAACAAGTTTACACTCATAAATAATTGATATACAAGACTATATAAGTTATAAATCATTTTTTTATCCACATTTTAACGCTGAGTTAACACATTTTTAGAATATCTGTAAGCAGTCATATCTTCGCAATTGCGTATGTTTGCATAATATTCGTTTAGTGAATATCTAACGGTAGTGAAATAGTTCATATTTATTTTCAATTAACATCGTAAATTTTAATTAATGGAAACGACGGTATCCGCAAACACTTTGGTTATTCGCAAAAACGAAGGATCAAGTGAACACATCAAGTTGGATTACGTAGCTGTTAAAAACGCGGCTATGACTCTGAGGGCTATCAATCACAAATTGCGTCAGCAGATCGTGAAATTGCTTGAAGAAAACAAACGCATGAATGTAACTGACATTTATGTAAAATTACGTCTTGAGCAGTCTGTAGCATCTCAGCATTTGGCTATATTACGTCGTGCAAATATCGTGATCACTGAGCGTGATGGTAAGTTCATCCATTATGCTTTGAATCATGCACGTATTGCTTCTGTAGCTAAGTTTGTAAATGAATTGGTTCATTCTGATGATTCTGCTAACTAATTTTCAATAGAAATTTTGAAATTAAAAAAGCCTCGTATTTTATACGAGGCTTTTTTAATGTAATTATTTGCAAGTCATTATTTTATAATAACTAATTTATCCATTCTTTATTTGCTCCCAGGTTTCAAAAAGAGACTCTTGGGTTGGTCGGTCAGCTGGAACCTCGCTGAGCGGCTCGCATGCTACCAGGCTGTCAAAACAATCCTGCGGAAGGCTTTGGTATAGTGCTGTACCCTTGGATTTCCAGGCTATCATATCATCGCTTACTTCTTTTATTACCTTTCCCGGATTGCCCACTACGAGCGATCGGGCGGGTATTTTAGTATTGGCGTTAATGAAGGTCATGGCGCCAATAATACACTCATCACCTATCTCAACATCATCCATAATAACCGAATTCATGCCCACCAATACATTGCGGCCAATACTGGCGCCGTGTATGATAGCTCCGTGGCCGATGTGGGCACCCTCCTTCAGTGTAAGTGTAATTCCCGGGAACATGTGGATCGTACAGTTCTCCTGTACGTTACAGCCATCTTCTATAATTATTCCTCCCCAGTCGCCGCGTATCGCTGCTCCCGGACCAACATATACATTTTTCCCAATGATGACGTTGCCGGTAACTGCAGCTTGCGGATGAACGAATGAAGATGGGTCTACAACAGGCACAAATCCCTTAAATGAATAAAACATAGCTTTGATTTCTTGTTTATGAAGCAGTGATCATTGGACTAAAATAGGACTAAATTCAAACGGTCGATCATTACATGGCATAAAAACAACAAGTTTAACCAGTAGTTAGTTATTATGCGCTTCAAATATAGGTTCACAGATCCAAAATGTTTTGAAAGACAAATATATACTATGGTACCGGATCGTAGCCGCTTTTTCCCCATTGATGGCAACTCAGAAATCTTTTGAAAGTTAGCCAGCCGCCTTTGAAAGGCCCATGTTTTTTAATTGCTTCTACTCCATAAGAGCTGCAGGTAGGCGTGAATCTGCATTTGGCTCCCAGAAAAGGAGAAATTGCTCCCTGATAAAACCGGATTAAGGCGATAAATAATATGGAGAATAATTTATTCATATTGATCACCCGGTTGGTTCCGATCAAGACAGCTGTTATTGGTCACCGGTTGTTACCAACCCTGGCAATGCTGTTTTAAGTTTTCCTATCCCTGCTTGTAACGCCTTATCTACTATCTCGTAAGAAGGCATTTCATTATTAGTGAAAATAAAGAAAATATGAAGTTGTATTCCTGACGGTACCTCAGGATAAAATGAGCCCTTACTTAGCCGCCACGATTCTACCATCAGCCGACGAATGCGGTGGCGATCTACAGAACTACGAAATTTCTTTTTGGGAACAGAAAATCCTGCTTTAACAGGACTATCCTTTTCAGAGGTGCGGGCAACAGCAATATAAACCACTCTTAACGGAAAAACAGAAAACGCTTTCCCCTTAAGGAAAAGCGTGTTAATATGCTGCTCTCGTTTGAGCCGCTCATATACTTTGAAAGTATTA
>CANBQQ010000405.1 GCA_947371715.1 Flavipsychrobacter stenotrophus | reverse complement strand
TATAAAGTACCCTCTCACCTTGGCCGTGGTGGCTGGACCTGGTATACAGGATCAGCAGGATGGATGTACCAGTGCATCATACAGTCATTCCTCGGCATCAGGCAAAAGGGCGACCAGCTGAGCTTTGCACCTTGCCTTCCGCCTGATTGGGACGATTGTTCAGTAGCATACAAGTATAAAGACACAACTTACCACATCACTATTCATTGCAAAACCATCAATGCATTACCTGTTGTAAAATTAGACAACACAAACCAGCATGGCAACACCATAACTATGGTCAATGATGGCAAAACACACGAAGTGATCGTTGGATAAAACTAAATGTTTGACTCCTTAAAGCGATGCGGCCATCATTATCTGGTGGCCGCATCACTTTATTTAATCGGCCTGATGGTAAGATTTTTTTATAACCTATTAAACTATTCCAATGAATATCAAAAAACTAGCAAAAGACACCTGGGAAATATTAAAGAACTCTTTCGAAGGGTTTTCCAATGATAAAGTAACTAAACTGGGTGGTTCACTCGCCTATTCTACAGTTTTCTCTATGGGACCGCTGCTGGTAGTGATCATATCGCTATGCGGTCTATTCCTGGGCAGAGAAGCCGTAGAAGGTAAGATCTACCACACCCTCGAGGGTTTCATGGGTAGGAACACAGCCATAGAATTACAAGACATAATTAAGAAAGCAGCCTTAGGCGGCAAGAGCGGCGTAGCCGTTGTGATCGGTTCAATAACATTACTCATTGGCGCCACATCTGTCTTCAACGAAATTCAAGACTCTATCAACGGCATATGGGGCATCAAACCAAAGCCTAAAAAAGGTTGGGTAAAAATGTTGCAGAATAGGTTCCTGTCTTTCTCAGTAATTATTAGTCTCGGCTTTGTACTACTGGTATCACTAATGGTCACCTCATTTGTCGATGGCTTCAGCCAGAAACTGCAAACCTATTTTGCCGACACAACGGTTGTCATATTCTACATTATCAACCAGCTGCTTACGCTAACTGTTGTTTCCCTTATGTTCGCTGTTATCTTCAGGGTACTGCCCGATGCGCAGATCAAATGGAAAGATGTAATAGCCGGCGCCATCATCACAGCCATTTTGTTTATGCTTGGCAAGTTTGGCATATCCATATACATCAGCAAGAGCAATGTAGGCAGTACTTATGGTGCCGCGGGTTCACTGGTAGTATTGCTGCTGTGGGTCTACTACTCTTCGCTTATTCTCTATTTCGGAGCAGAGTTCACCAAAGCCTATGCCATCAAACTGGGGTCAGAGATCAAACCCAACCATTATGCAGTAACAACAAAACAAGTGGAAATAGAAACGGGAAACGCATCAATACAGGAGAACGAAAAGATCGCAGATGTACAGAAAGTAAGCGACATGCCCACCCCAAAAAAGTAACCTACTTCCCCAACTACTGATACTCGGGGAAATATGGCACGCAAAAAACACGCAGGCTCATATGTGGTACGGTGTTTATTAACTATAGGCATACCATTTAACGAAAAACTAAACAGATCATGGAAACACAAATCACCAACGAGAACCATTTGGTTACAGGCCTATTTAACGACAAAGACAGCGCTGATAGAGCATACCGCTCACTACAGGACAGGGGCTACGACAGCGACAAGATTCACGTCATCATGTCTGATGACACAAGGAACAAACATTTCAAGCACGAAACTGTAAAAACCGAGATCGGTTCAAAAGCAATGGAAGGCGCAGGTACAGGATCTGCAATAGGCGGCACCGTAGGTGCAGTAGCAGCTGCTGTTGCAGCAATTGGCACTAACCTTCTGCTTCCGGGCCTGGGTCTTGTAATTGCAGGCCCGCTGGCTGCAGCACTTGCGGGTGCAGGTGCCGGCGGACTTACCGGGGGTATTGTAGGTGCACTTGTAGGATCAGGCATACCTAAAGAAAGAGCAGTAGTATATGAGAAAGGCATTAACGAAGGACATATCGTTATCGGCGTTCACGCTAACAATGCAGCTGAAGTAGCAGACATCGAAAACGACCTCCGCACTCATAATGCATACAACATCCATAGCTAATAAAATTAAAACTCAAAAGTAGAAACCTTTAAAAAATAAGCATACGCTAATCACTTTTAGGTTTTCACTTTTGCCTTCCTCCTGGTTCACCATATTGAAAACATAACTAAGGCAGGCTTTTGTCTGCCTTAGTTATAATACATCAACCATAAAACAACGATCATGAAAAAGATAATAATACCGATCTGTTGCCTGTCTGCAATGCTGATAGCATCATGCGGACAAACAGACACAAAAGGCACAACAGCCGCCAACACCGATACAGCCGTAATGATGAAAGACAATGAAGTGAGCACCGAAACTAAAGTGGTCACTCATTGGGATAGTGTCGACTTCACTTCACCAATTGTGAAATACAAAGAAGTTACGTCTAAAGAAATTGATGTAAGAGGCAATGAACGCTATACCATATATGGCATGAGCGACGAAGTGCTATTCTCTTCGGGCAAAGCCCACATCAGGGAGGAAGCTAAGCCATATCTCAACCAGGTTTGCGTATCGGTTAAATCTCATTACAACGCACCTGATGTAAGGGTCTACGGATATGCCGATGCTACCGGAGATGCAGCCGCAAATAAAGAATTGTCTGCGCAACGCGCAATGGCAGTAAAAGACTACATTGTACGTACTGCAAACATCGCTGCAGACAACATCGAAATAGTGGCAAAGGGCGAATCAGAACCAGCAGCAACAAATGCTACCGCTGAAGGCAGACAGCAAAACCGCAGGGTAAGAGTAGTAGCCATGAACAAATAGTTCTTTTGACCCATCAAAAGATCATGGGCCGTTGCACTTATGTAACGGCCCATTTCCAATTTGCTTTAATAAATTCCCCATCGAATCAGAAAAGCACACTAGGCTTAATAAACATTGCCTCTCCTACACGATACATAATTCATAGAAACAGTAAGCGCCATAAACCTTCGGTAAATGGCGCTATCAATTTTTAATAACCCTAAAATCTATTTCCCGGGAACATGGTCTACCAGCGGCTGCACTTCAGGCTTAGAGGGCACTTGTGTGATCTCAGGCTTGTCAGGCTGTACTGGCATATCCGGTTTAGGTTGTCGCACGGGCTGCGGTATAGCAGGTGGAATTTCCGGCTGAGATGGCTGCCTGGGCATTTCCGGCATCTGTTCAAGTGTGCTACTTATATTGTAATGCATGACTGTTCTTTTATAACTGTGTTTACTTAAACTGTAAATACCGTGCCACTTGCATTCCCGTTGCTGAGCCAAGTCTATTGACTTCGTCCTACCGTTAGTGAATCTTCCCGATTCCTGAAAACTAAACCGCCTCTACTGTCGCGAGAGTTAGTCCCGATTATTTCGGGACTACCATGACGAAATAATTTAACGGGTCTCTGACCATAAGTGTTCGAAAAGAGTAAAACAGCTCGTGACATGTCCCGTAGGGACTGCCGGTTTGTAGTAAAAAGCAACAAAAAATGGGTATTGCCCCGTCAGGGGTTACCCTTAGCTAAGCGCATTAACAACTTTTCGAACACTCATCGTCTCTGACCCGAACACAAGGCCGATGCTCTTTGAGACTTCGAATGCCTGGGTTCGACCTGATCTTCAGATCACATCGTAGCGGTACGCAATCTTAAAATTGCCCCTGTTGCTGGGCGAAGTCTATTGACTTCGTCCTACCGGTAGGGAATCTCCCGATTCCCGAAAACTAAAC
>CANBQQ010000404.1 GCA_947371715.1 Flavipsychrobacter stenotrophus | reverse complement strand
AGAGATACAATCTAAAGAACTGGGTGAAAAGCGGGTACTCAATATATACCTGCCGGAAGGGTATAAGAAAACAGATACCGCCAGATATCGGGTGATATACGTACTGGATGGCTCTGCTAATGAGGACTTCCCGCATATAGCAGGGTTGGTGCAGTTTTATGAGATGATGTGGCTGATGCCTAAAACAATAATAGTAGGCATTGCCAATGTAGACCGGAAACGTGATTTTACTTTTCCCGTTACTGTAACTGCCGACAAAAAGAAGCAACCGGATACAGGAAAGGCAGCTGAGTTGAAAGCCTTTTTTGAGAAGGCCATGCAATACCCTAAGGCTGGGCACTCGGCAAAGTTCATGGCATTTGTGGAGAAGGAATTGCAGCCTTATGTTACCAGTCATTACCCTACAGGGCAGCGCACCATTATAGGTCAGTCGCTGGGCGGATTGATGGCTACTGAGTTTCTCGTTAAAAAGCCACAGTTGTTTGATGATTATATCATCGTGAGCCCCAGCCTTTGGTGGAACAATGAGTCGTTACTAAAATTGGTGGATTCTCAAAAAATATCAGGCAAAACAGTATATATAGCTGTAGGTCATGAAGGTGATGTGATGGAGCACGATGCCGCCCAATTGGCTACCATGCTGAAAGAAAACAAATCAGCCAATATCATTTTCCGTCCGTTTGAGCGGGAAACACATGCTACCATACTGCACAATGCAGTGTATGAGGCATTCCGTGCATTGTATAGCAAGAATTATATGGGAGAAGAGTAATAAAGGTTTATGTAATGACTTTGTACAGCATCCACTACCTACTATTCAAAACCGGTAAGCACATTATCTTTTTGCTCATGCAGGTTATCTTATAGCGATTCAAGCATCTTCCTTAACCTTTTATCAAAATCTGCAGTGCTTTTACCCAGCTGATCTTCAAGGCTTATCTTTAATTCATTCTTTAATTCGGGGTATTTAGCCGTAAGGTTGTGTAAAGCAAACATCGAGTATGTTTTTGTTGAAACGGTAATATTCGCATCCATCAGCCATCTGAACATGTCGTCAATAGCGGCTCCTTCTATTTCCGCTGGTACGCCGGCCAGCCAGAACATCTTAGCCAGACTACGGTCATAGTTGGCAAAAACAACGTCATTGCGTTTCGAATAAAAATAGGCCACTGAAGGGGAAACGATCTCTGATGCCTGCTCACACAGACCTCCAATAAGCCATGTAAACCTCATTGATACCGTTCTTTCAGCATCAAGCACAGCATGCAGAGTATGAAGCGCTATGTTATGGTCAATAATATAGCCCACCCATTTTCTGATGTTAGCTTCGCTGCGGTCACTTTTTAATGATGTTTCAAGTTGTGTGGCTATGTTGGTCATTATACCTGAATTACTATATGAAATTAAGGAATGTAGCCGCTTGGTACAATGTCATATTTGCAACGAGTACACCATAGCTAACGTATCCCCCCACGTCAATTAATGATCTCTCCCTTACTATTAGCCAGTTTTTCCCTAAACTGCTGTAGTGATTCGGGTGATAGCCTTACCCACTCAGTTACCTCGCCAACTATCTTCATTGGTTCGCGGGTTCTGTAAGAACGCGTGGGGTTGCCGGGGAATTTTTTGTCGGTTACGTTGGGGTCGTTTTCATAACTGCCTGTTGGCTCTACTATATATACCCGTTCATGTCCATCACCTTTTGCCAATGCCGCTGCAAATCCTGCGCCATTCACCATAGCGGTGAAATAAATGTGGTTCATGATCACATCGGGGTGGTAGTTAGATAAGCGGCCGGCAGTCAGCAGATCACCCACCTGCAGATCGGCCCTGGTGCCATGGTAGAACGGCCCTTTGTCCGAGGGGTTGGCAGCAAATGTGGCGGCCAGATCATTGTTCTTTTTGGCATTATCAGCGTCGCCCAGTTGTTCGTAACACCGCGCAATGTTTTGATACAAAGCAGGAAATGCACTGTTAACTGCATCGTCATTTACCTTAAGTGCATATTGCCGGGCGGTTTGCAGCCACCTCAGTTTATCGGAAACGGCATTCTGATGCCGGGCCACATAGTGGGCTGCAGTAAATTTTTCAAAGTCGTCGGTTGCGTCGTTAAAGGCCTGCTGGAAGATGGTAAGTGCCTCTTCAGGCTTTCCGTTGTCTTCCATGTTCATTCCCTGAAGGCAGAGTTTAACAACATTGTTTGCGGGGCTAAATTCCATGGTAAGGGAGTTTTGATGTGATAATTCTTATTTACAGGCAGACCTACCCCAATATAATTAAGTCAGATATTCTACAGGGCACTTGCATAGGAGTACGCTCTTTCAGAGCTTAATTCCAGGATCTTATATACGTAGGGCTAACGCCCTACGCTATTGAGTTAGCTCTTTCAGAGCTATACATTTCATACTAATACTTAACGCAATTACATTGTCTTTCAATGCTTGTTTAAATTCACATTTTATTCGAAAAAACTATCTGGCAACTACTTTCTACTATCTACTATCTACTAAAACACCACCTTCGCAAAACATATTTGCTTTTTCAGCAGGCAAGGAATGATCAATATTCTTGAGGCTACCTGCTTGCCGGCGCGGGGCAGCCAGTCGGGGGAGTTATTGCCCTCGGGGGTAAAGCTGCTCACTTCTGTTTTACCGTCGGGGTCCATAGTGGCGAGTTGAATACGTGAGCGGGTGTTGTTAAAATCGTTGAACAGGAATGCCAGCGATCCGCCCGAATTGAGCAACAGGTATGATGCAAATGCACCACCATCTTCCTGCGAATACTGGTCTTTCGCTACAAATGAATTCCACTCTCGCACTCCATCTTTATTATAAGATAGCGCCATAATATCATTGTAGTGGTATTCTCGGATAAGAGTGGTATTCATAGGGCTGTAGAAAGCCGAGTAATACCCTACCCCAGGCATGTAGTTAGTTCGGGTAGTGATGAATGTATTTTCCGATATCAGCACAAAACCACCATCATTCTTTACGATCAGCTGCTGGGCCAGATAGTTGTCAAACGGATTTTTTCGCTGCCTTATGGAGGCTGCTGCAGTCAGCTCATCATCAAATGGTATGAATTTCAGATTCTGAAAGCTGGCAGTAGCCACATCCAGTTTCGCAAATATGACCCCATCATAACTGCCATTCTTCCGGCCTGCATAGAAACCGCCAAAGTAGATCCTGTTATTTACATTATCTATCTTCATGTATCCGCCACCTGCATACTTGTCTTCAAGATGCATAACGCAAGGGGTAAATTTATTGTCACCTTCCTTCAGCGCCAGTATCCAGAATTCATCAGCATAGTTCTCTGCACCCACTGTGGTATAAGTAGCCATGTACACGGTACCATCATTAGCTATATTCACTTCACCCTTAGTGAGTATTTTGCCATTGTCGAAACTGGCTTTGCCCTTCTTCAGTACTTTCAGGCTATCGTCCAGCCACTTGCCCTCTACCTCTACCCCATTGCCGCGGTCATTGAGTGTGTAGATAAAGATCTTCTTTTTGTCTTCTGATACTGCTGAATAAAAGTAATTTTTCATAGCCCCGAATATGCCGGTCTTTGCCTTGGCCAGTTCTATAGGGCGGGCCTTCAATCTTCCTTTTTCATCGAGCAATGCTGCATACTGCACTACCTTATTGCTTTCCAGTGCCTGGTACAGGATCACAATGCGGTCGTTATAAGAAATAAAGCGGGTCTGGTAGATCTTATCAGGGAAGAAATCGAGAATGATGGTCGCTGCCTT
>CANBQQ010000403.1 GCA_947371715.1 Flavipsychrobacter stenotrophus | reverse complement strand
ATTCATAGCCCATCAATCAATCACTGCCATCACAGTTCAGACAAAAAAAGACAACAACAAAATACCGCTATAGAAATCAATAATACGCTTACTGTGATGCAAGAGCCTAACTTTATGTGGTGATCAATTCCGGTGTATTGCCGGGATAGTATGTGCTTTTGAATTGATAATTATGGAAGGATTTTTGTTCTCGAAGTTTACCCCTGAAGATGCTAATAAGACGCCGTTCGATAAGTTGCTGGGTGTATTTACAGAGATGCTGCAATATACCAATGGCGATGCGGGCGAGGCATTGAGCTGGCTGAGCCAGTTGGATAAGCAATATGGGCTAACCAATAAAGATTATGGTATCGGTGATTTCATCGACGACCTGAAGGAGAATGGCTATATAAAAGAGAATGAGCAGAATGGCACTTTCAAAATAACCTCCAAGACAGAACAGGTGATCCGCAAGCGATCATTGGAGGATATATTCGGGAAGTTGAAGAAGTCGAAGAGTGGTAGTCACCGCACCTTTAAGACGGGGCAAGGAGATGAGCCTAACCCAGAAACGAGAGCATACGAGTTTGGCGATGCACCGGAGAGTATCAACTACACAGGTAGTCTCAACAATGCATTCATCAACCATGGCATAGATAAGCTCACCATGCACCAGAGCGATCTGGAGATACACGAGACCGATTTTAAAGCACAGACATCTACGGTGTTGATGATAGACATCAGCCACTCTATGATACTGTATGGAGAGGATAGAATAACGCCGGCTAAGCGCGTGGCCATGGCACTGAGTGAGCTGATCACTACACGCTATCCTAAAGACACGCTGGATATAGTAGTCTTTGGTAATGATGCATGGCAGATTGAAATGAAAGATCTGCCTTATCTGGAAGTTGGTCCGTACCACACCAATACAGCAGCGGGCCTGGAGCTGGGAATGGAAGTGCTGCGCCGCAGAAAGAACCCCAACAAGCAGATCTTCATGATCACTGATGGTAAGCCTACCTGTCTGAAGATAGGCAACAAGTACTATAAGAACAGTTTTGGTATAGACAGCAAGATATTGAACCGCACACTTAATCTGGCTGGGCAGTTAAGGAAACTGAAGATACCCGTTATCACCTTCATGATAGCGCAAGACCCTTACCTGCAGGACTTTGTACGGAATTTCACAGAAGTGAATGGTGGCAAGGCTTTTTATTCATCTCTTGACGGATTGGGTAGTTTTGTATTTGAGGATTATGAAAGGAATAAGAAGAAGACGGTTAGATAGGTGAGCTATAAGATCATTTAAACCTTTGTGACATATTGAAGAAATTATATTGTTTACAATTAATTGTAAATCAATAGATATCCCTCTATCTTTAGAAAAAAACACTATGAAAGAACTTTCCACTCTATTGCTGCTCTGTCTATCAGCAGCATATGCTCAGGCACAGGGCGTTTCGGGTTTACTTGGCCATTGGAATATGGATAGTACTGTCAATGATGTGTCCGGGAGTGGCCATAATGGCCATGCTAATAATATTGTTGCAGCACCGGGTGCAGACGGCGTTGCCGGCCATGGATATTACTTTAATGGTAGTAACAGTTTTATTGGCGTACCCGCTTCCCCGGCATTCAACGTACAGAAATATACTATTTGCAGCCGAGTGAAGGTAATGGGCTACTACAGCGGCAACTGCCAGTTCAATACTATATTGACGCGGGGTAATATGGGTACCGGTGTAGGTAATTATTTTGCTGCCTTTTTCGACAACTCAAATTGTACCGGTTTTGACTCAACTACTGAGTGCTTTATGACCCAGGCAGAATTTCGCCCGGTAGCTTCTCCGGGAATTTTTTACACCCCGGCTATTGTAAGCAATACCTGGCATAACGTAGTTTCTACCTTTAACGACACTGTATACAAGACGTATGTAAACGGTGTATTGGTGAATACAGCGACCTTAACAGCGGCGAGTGTACCCATGGGCACCAGCTCAGACAGCATAAGCATAGGACTGAGTACCATGGATGTTGCGGCCGGTTACCCTTATCCTTTCAAAGGAGTAATTGACGATATCCGTTTGTATGACAGGGCACTAACAGATAGTGAGAGCGTACACTACGGGGATACCTGCGGCAGGATAACATCGGAACCTGTGTCTGTACATACGGCAGTGGGCAGCACCTGTTCTTTCACTACCACTACCAACTTTATGAACCCGATATACCAGTGGCAGCAAAATACAGGTAGTGGGTTTACCAACCTTGTAGCGACACTTCCGTATTCCGGAGTTACCTCTAATTCACTTACTATTACAGGCGTCACCACTGCCTTTATCGGATCTCAATACAGATGTATCATCACCAATTCATGGGGCTGTGCAGATACTACAAACACTGACACGCTATTCTCGCCTGTGGGTGTAGTTGAGGTGATGGCCATGAACGATGTGACCATAATTCCTAACCCGGCGCATAATATCATTTCCGTACAACTGACTAATAATAATGGCAATGGCACCGTGGAGCTCATCAACACAATAGGCCAGCTGGTAGGAAAGCAAGCTATTTCTTCAGCTACTACATCTATGGATATAAGTGCGTTACCGACGGGGTTATATATAGCAGTAGTGCGGGTAAACGGAGAGGTGGTAGTTAAGAAAGTAGAGAAATTGTAGTCTAAGCACTAAACATCAACTGACACGAAAGAAAGGATAACCCAAAAGCGATCTAGTCTAAGGAGTAGTAAACCTTCGTGAATGCGAGATCATCAATACCCAAACGATGCTTCTGTGTTTCAAAGTCTTTGAATGATAAAGGTGCTACCGGTAGGAATGGTTCATCTTTACCGGGTGAAAGTTGTATGGTAACGATAAAATAGTTGGTCACGGAACGATCCACTTTGTTTTGAACGACGGGATGTTGTTGGACAATGATGTACTTGTTATTATAACCTACAGCACATACTCCTTCAGCAATTATTTCTTTGTAAGTTCCCGGTGTTGATTCATATTCCAGTGCTGCCTGCTCGTAAGTATCAATGGCCAGGATCCTATACTTTCCGCTTATTCGGTCGTCGATGATGGGGCCTCTGCAGGCTTGCAAGCAAGTTAGCAATACCACAATGAGTGTACTACACTTAAAATTCATCATTGAGCTCAATTTGTATTGGTATACATCTTTACGTTGTGTAATTACATAAAGCAGAATGCAGCTAACGGGAGCATTGCAATACCCGGAATTGCCAAAAATGTTTGAAATAATACCAGCACGGCAAGAATCGTTTTATCTAACCAATCACGCTTGCTATTTCTTGTTTTATCGAACGTATTACATACCATGCTGTAATAAAGAAAGCTATAAAAAACCGGTATTATCACCGATAGAGTACGAAATAGCAGTAGCGATAATCTATGCTCATGATAATACCATTCACTCAATAACAAAAGACCTCCAATAAGGTAAAGCGCAAAACAGAAAGTCAGCAGCAGTAGCGTAGATCTTAGCAAGCGCTGAGTTATCATTTGCAAGTAGGTATTATTCATAGTTCCAGGTGTTTGAACCTACTTCAAAAAGGGACTATTCTTTTTTTCTTCCCCAATTTCTGTAGCAGGGCCATGACCAGACAGAACTTTTGTTTCTGACGGGAGCGTAAAGAGATGGGTGCGGATACTGCTGACCAATACATCGAAATTGCCACCCGGAAGGTCTGTGCGACCGATGCTGCCGGAGAAGAGCACATCTCCTGAGATGACCCAGTTACCGGGCTCATA
>CANBQQ010000402.1 GCA_947371715.1 Flavipsychrobacter stenotrophus | reverse complement strand
TATGAAGGTGCTGTAGCTGCACCAACTGCCGGTATGCACTTCAGCCGCGAGCTCATCAAGCGCCTGGAAATTGTTGGTGTTAAGTTTGCCGAGGCTACCTTACATACGGGTCTGGGTACTTTCCGTCCTATTGAAGTAGAAGATCTGTCCAAGCACAAGATGGATGCAGAATACTTTAAGGTAGACGAGTACGCAGCTAACATAGTAAACAAAGCGAAGATAGAAAAACGCCACGTTTGCTCTGTAGGTACAACTACCATGCGTGCATTGGAAAGTTCTGTAACTGCGCAAGGTTTGCTGAAGCCGGAAGAAGGTTGGACAAACTTGTTCATTCACCCTCCTTACGAATTCTCAATTGCAGATTCTTTGATCACTAACTTCCACCTGCCTAAGACCAGCCTTATGATCATGGCCTGCGCTTTTGCCGGTTTTGATTTGATGATGCATACTTACGAAACAGCTATCAAGGAAAAATATCGCTTCTTCAGCTATGGAGATGCTATGTTGATCATCTAGTACTCATCAACTGATAATATTCGAACAGCGCACTGATTGGTGCGCTGTTTTTATTTTAGGTCGACCGTTCTTGGTCTCTTTCCTATCTAGCCATAGGTAGTGAGGTTGATTCTCTTTGGTACTTTTCTGCAGAATTTAAAAGCAGATGTGATGATGCTGAAGGCATCACAAGTCTATAGTAAAAGCAATCATTTCGGGAACGATGCCGAAGGTATCGTATGTTTGTCTATGCCCAAATACAAGTGCATAAATCAATTTCAGTCCATCCCGGAAATTGTAGACTTAGTTAAAATATAGAGATCTTTATTTTTAACAAATTCAAATTCACCCATAAATTTGTCGTGATAAATACAGTTAGTTGCCTTAAATCTGAAGGCTAGTGTTATTACTTTAAGTGTATTCTTTCCGGTAGCTTCAACGCGTTGAATAAAAATATCCCTGTATCTGCCGGAATTGATATCAGTAGTGATTTTCTTGTTTTGTACTAAATAAACACTGAAAAGCATATTGTAATCAACTACATTTAAATCATCAATGACGCTTATAGCCTCGAGTAGCTTTTCATTAAAAGGTTTACCTGAAAAATTAAAGACTCTTATTTTGGTCGTCTCATGTATTAATGAAGAATCATTGAGCCCTAAGATCTTCGCATTGCCATCCAATACTTGTTTCAATATAGCTGAATCTATTGTTTGACCATAAACCTTCGCTACCATAAACGGAATTATTAAGAATATGGCTAACGTTATTCTTTGAAATGAAGACATAAGGAATCTGTACGTTGAATAATTGAATAGTACTAGTGTCCAATTTATCTAAATAAATTGATTCTTAATAATATTCTGTGTTTGTTGACCTTGTACATGAATCACATGCATAGGTTATTAAACCGCTACTCCTTAATTTTACCCCGTCATGAAGATATTTCTCGCACAGCAAAACTACCACATAGGCAATTTCGAGGCCAATACAGATAAGATCATCGCAGCTATTGAGGAGGCAAAGGAGAATGGGGGAGACCTTATTGTGTTTTCTGAGCTATCTATCTGTGGTTATCCGCCACGAGATTTTCTGGAGTTCAATGACTTTATTGAGGCCGGACTGGCATCAGTAGAACGTATCCGTAAAGTTGCCGATACTATTGGCGTACTGGTAGGCTGCCCATCAAGGAACGACAAGCCGCAGGGAAAGAATCTATTCAATAGCGCTTTCCTGCTGTATGAGAATGAAATAAGGGGCGTAGTCAACAAAACGCTGCTGCCCAACTACGATATATTTGACGAGTACCGCTACTTCGAGCCTGCATACAACTGGAATGTACTGGAGTTCAAAGGTAAAAAGCTGGCTGTGACCATCTGCGAAGATATCTGGAACCTTACTGAAGATCCTTTATACCGCACCTGCCCTATGGACGAGTTGATCAAGCAGCAGCCCGACATTATGATCAATCTGAGCGCATCGCCGTTCGACTATGTTCATGCCGATAGCCGCAAGGGTACGGTAAAGCAGAATGTGATGCAGTACAAGCTGCCAATGGTTTATTGTAACACTGTTGGTGCGCATACCGATATAGTCTTTGATGGCGGGTCGCTGGCAATGGACGTAGATGGCAACATCATAGCGGAGCTTCCATATTTCACAGAAGCCATGCAATCTGTAACTTTTAACGATGATGGTACGTTATCCGGAGAATTGATATGTATTGCCTACAAAGTACCTTCCATACAGACAATGCCCCACACGCTGGAGCCATTAAAGAGCATTGATAAGATACACCAGGCACTGCTCACAGGTATCAAGGATTATTTTCGCAAGATGGGCTTTAAGAAGGCAATTGTGGCCTCTTCAGGTGGTATAGACAGCGCTGTGGTGCTGGCGCTGGCCAGCGAAGCATTGGGTGCTGAAAATGTCAATGCATTGTTGTTGCCTTCACAATTCTCAACAGGTCACTCGGTTGATGATGCGGTACAACTGTCTCAGAATCTCGGCGGCCATTATGACATTATTCCTATAAAAGATGTATTTGAAGCCTATGAAAAGGCATTGAGTCCGGTGTTTAAAGATCTTCCTTTCAGTGTTGCTGAGGAAAATCTGCAATCGCGCATAAGAGGCGCAATGGTCATGGCCTTATCCAATAAGTTCGGCACTATTTTGCTCAATACATCCAATAAAAGCGAACTGGCCACCGGTTATGGTACGCTCTATGGAGATATGGCCGGAGGCCTTGGTGTACTTGGCGATCTCTATAAAGAACAGGTATATGCACTGGCTCGCTACATAAACCGAAATAAGGAGATCATACCTCAAAACATAATAGATAAGGCACCAAGTGCAGAACTTCGCCCCGGCCAAAAGGACAGCGATAGTCTCCCTGACTATTCTATACTTGATCCTATATTGTATCTCTATGTAGAGCAGCGCAAAGGCCCCAAAGAGATTATTGCCGCTGGCTTTGATGAGGCATTGGTAAGGCGCATAACCAAACTGGTAAATACCAATGAGTACAAGCGCAACCAGTTCTGCCCTATAATCAGGGTTTCTCCAAAGTCATTTGGTATTGGTAGAAGAATGCCTATTGAGGGTAGATATTTGTCATAGAATTGTCTGTTTTAATCGTGTTTTATGATTAACTTTAATCATTAGCTCATTTCAAATTACTCATATGAACATGCTGGTAAGCAAGAAAGCAATAATGATCACCGTTGTGTGTGCCGCTATGGTATTTGCGCAAACATTCGCGCAGAAAGAACAACACAAGGAAGAGAAACCCCAAAACCTGAAGGTATTGCCTAAGGATATTTCTGAGGAAGACCTGCATACAGAAATGCGTAATTATTCACGGGCATTAGGTGTGCGCTGCAATTATTGCCATGAAGGCCAGAAAATAGAAGGTCAGGAAAGAATGAAATGGGATTTTGCTTCAGACAAAAAAGAAGATAAAGAAGTAGCCCGGGAAATGATTAAGATGACTGCGGCCCTTAATAAAAATTTCATTAGTAAGATAGGCGATGGTAGTCTCCGCCAGGTAACTTGTGTTACTTGCCACAACGGTAACGCGCACCCCATAAATAGCGTTGATTCATTGAAGAAAGACGCAGAGCCATCAAAGCACTAATATTTTATAATACATTAAACAAATATTCGGCAGGGAAATCACCTTATTAGCCTAATTTTGCACCCTTATGGGTTTCAAAAGCCTTTTATTATTAGCTGCTGTTGTAGTGCTCGGTTTGGTCGGCTGTAAAGTTTATAGCCTTTCCGGTGCTACTAT
>CANBQQ010000401.1 GCA_947371715.1 Flavipsychrobacter stenotrophus | reverse complement strand
CGCTGAAAGGATGTGCTATGAAGCGATACCGACGGAAGCCACCCATTACAAATTGGTCCACTTTTACTTTACCAGAAATTGCCGCACCCGAAGAAGGAAGTTCAGCGATCCTGCCAAATGTAACAGTATCTGTTGATGCAAGTTCAAGGCTATCATTCGTAGTCAATGTACCAGAGGTTACTGTTAACGATCCACCAATGACAAGGCTTGAACCAGCCGTAATTGTTGCACCGGCACTGTTGTTCAATTCCATGTTCTTAACAGAACCTATGCCAGTTATTGACTGGGGCGAAGAACCGTTTAATACAATTTTTCCATTACCGGTTACCTGATCGTTATTGTTAAATGAGCCATTAACGTCTACTTCACCTGCCCCATCTATTACCAGCACTGCCCCACTACCAATAGTTAGGTTTCTTGTAGTAGCAGTGAAGGAACTTGGAATAACAGGGTTAAAAGTAGCTGCAGAAATTTCAACGTCGTCAGAAACTGTTGGCACAAAACCACAACTCCAGTTAGTAATTCTATTCCATTCAGATTCATGACCTGTACCACCGGTACCACCAACCCATGCCATAGGCGTAGGTGTAATAGTGATAGTAGTTCCAATAACAGGATCAGTAGTTGTTGTACAAACAGCATTATGAACATCTACCACAAGATAATTGTGTGCGGATGAAATAACTCCAGTCGACAAGCTATGTGAGGTGCCTGTGAAAACAAAGTTTGTTACCGATCCGCCGTCAACCTTGTAAGCAACCGTAGCACTATCGGTTCCTGTAAAATCAATACTTCCGGCATAACCTGCGCACGGGACATTCACTGCAGAAACCGCAACGTGAGGTTCAGCATGCACGATGGTATGTACAGGGTACGGGGCACTTGTACATGATCCATCTGATAAAGTAAGTGACCCATCAAATGAACCTGCACTACCAAGCGGATTGTAAATTAATGTAACCGAAGCACCGGATAAGGTAGCACCGGAAATGTTGCTAAATCCTCCATCTCCCAGAGCAGTTGCATCCCACGTAACACTATATGTAGCGGGTGAACCTGTGATACTACTCAATCCGATAGACGCAGATGTAGTTGGCTGACAAATATTAGGCATAGCAGCACTCACCGAAGCAGACGGTGTAGTATTGACTACTGCTGTACCATTCATGTCGACTTGGCATCCACCGGGACCAATAGCTACGACTGAATATGTGCCTGCAACCGAAACCGCCGAGTAACTCAATGTTGTAGATGTACCACTCAATGTAGCTACTACAGTTCCACCTCTCTTAAGATCATATGAAAAGCCCGAAGACTGAGAACCATCCAATCCAACGGTAATACCAGTAGCCGTGCAACCTGAGCCACCGGTAACATTAAATACTGTAGGATACGAACCAACTGTTATTGTGCCGGTAGTAACAGGCGCACTTATACATCCTGAACCAGGGTAAGTAACAGTAAGGCTATATACCCCACTTGCAGCTGTAGATGTAGGTGTTAAAATTACAGATGGAGTTGCACTTGTGGAAGAATATCCACCTGGTCCGCTCCAGTTATAAGATGTAAGCGCGCCCGATCCGGAAGCTCCAACACCTGTTAACGTAATAGATCCGGAGCCTACACAAAGTGATGATGGTGCGGATATTGACGAAATGGTTGGCACCGCATTTACTGTAATTGTAGAAGTAGCCGGGATAAGTGATGAACAGCCATCAGTACTTACGCCTGTTAAACTATAGGTTGTAGAAACAGTAGGGTTGGTATTTACTGAAGTACCTGTAGTAGCACTAAGTGCAGTAGCAGGTAACCAGGAATAAGTAACTGCACCGGCACCAGTGAGCGTTGAAGATCCACCAATACATATTGTATTGCTGGTAGGAGTAACGGACACCACTGGAGCAGGATAAGCAGTGATAGTATTTGTACCAACACAACCTGCAGCTGTTGTACCTGTAACGGTATACGTTGTAGAAGCTGTAACACTAGCCAAAGGCGTTGCAGTAGCACCTGTATAAACATCTAAACCCGTAGCAGGTGTCCATGAATAAGTTGAACTAGCTCCTGTAGCGGTCATTGCAACTCCTGCACAACCATTTGCCGGAAGGGAAACAACCGGCAGTGGATTCACGGTGAGTGTTGTTGTGTTACTTCCGCCCAATGTACAACCACTGTAAGCATCTATTACTGTACCAACATAGCCGGTAGTAGACGTGAGTCCCGAAGAAATAACTGATGTACCAGTAGTGGCACTTAATCCGGTAGAGGGAGACCAGTAATACGCATATGATGGCCTTTCAAAACGATACCCTGTTCCGGTTTGTCCATTCAACTGATATGACGAAGTAAAGTTTCTGCCCGGTACTGCGTAACCTATTGTACCAGCTAAGTTCTGAATTCCGCAGCTTGGTGTGTGAGTAGACCCGAAGTTGGCCCTGGTAATATAAATATCAACAATATTAGAACCTTCGTACAAAACTACCTGGCCGTTGTTATAGTTGCTTGTGTACGTAGACACATCGTAACCGGCAACATTATTATAGCTAATAACAAACTTACGGTTGGGAGCAGTGCCAACGGTCGTGTATTTGATATTACCTCCGTATCCTGTATTCAAATCTGCCCAGAACAAGGCGATCATAGCCGCCGGAACTGATGAGCTGGAGGTAGTTGGAATGGTCACCGTAGTATAGTCACCCGAAGTGAGCTGTGTACCAAAATTTACATATCCATTATTACTAAGATAAACCGTAGTATAATTTGTTCCAAAGAAATTGAAAGCGAACGGAATTGTAGCTGCTGTAGAACCATCATCACCTGAAGGAATGGCAGTACCCGTAGTATCGAACAACTGATAATTGACAGCATGAACAACATAAGCACTTGTACCGGTAGCAGGCAACACAGATTCAGACAGCATAGCAGATTCACCGGAACAAATTGAAGATGGACTGGCAGTAGCTGTGACAGATGGAGATGCATCTACCGATACGAACATATATTTGGTTACTGCCCCGCATGCCCCTACTGTAGCAGTAAACGTATATATACCCGATGCCGCTGTGGTTACAGAACTTATGGTTGCGTTCTGACTGGCACTTGAAAAACTGTTTGGCCCTGTCCATGAATAAGTCCCCCCCGATGATGTACCTGAAGTAAGAGATAATGTCCCCCCATTGCAAACTGGTCCGGTAAGTCCGCCACTGCTGTACGCAAGATTTACGGCCGTACCGTTGGTGGTCCATGCTTTTGTGGCGGGCGTTCCGCAACCGTTATTATAGGTAATTGTCGCAGTTCCGTTGGCTATCGCAGCTACTACACCTGTAGAGACATTAACCGACGCAACCGATGTATTGCTGCTACTCCATAATCCACCAGCGGTAGCATCCGCTAGTGTAGAGCTTGCTCCTGCACAGGCACTGGCAGTACCCGTAATGGTTGTAGGTGATGAATTACCAATAGACATTGGAAATGTTACAGAACATGAACCTATAGTATAAACTATATTGAAATAGCCCACCGTAGATTGAGCCGTAACAATACCTGTAGATGGAGTTACTGTGGCCAGACTGGTGTTGGAACTGGTCCAAGTACCACCACCTGCGGTATTGGAAAGCGTTGTAGACAGTGTTATACAAAGTGATGAACTTCCGGTTACAGCAGCAGGTTGCGTATTAACAGTAACGGACCTGGTAACCGGTGTGCCACAGCCTGTGCTATAGGAAATATTTACAGACCCTACACCTACGCCGGTAACAATACCAGAGGCATCAACCGTAGCTAATGCACTATTAGCCG
>CANBQQ010000400.1 GCA_947371715.1 Flavipsychrobacter stenotrophus | reverse complement strand
AGGATGTTGTTTACCGGATTAGGGTATACATTAACGTCAGTAAGTGTTACGTTTTCCACACCAATTGTTGTAGATGGCAATTCTGTAAATGATGTGTTGGCACTGTTCCAGTAGTCACCTCCACCGTCGTTGTTATTACAATTTACAGCATTGATCAGGCCATATGCCTTTACTGTTCCTGTTCCTGCAGCTGGTGCTGTCCAGCTTACACTGATAACATATGTACTACCTGCAGCTCCGCCGCCGGTAGTTGCGGCTATTCTGTTAGTATGTTCAAGGTAATTGATACTGCCCGAACCAACATTGAAACTTGTATTTGCAGGTGCTGCTGACATAGTACCGGCATTTACAGAGGTCGTACCACTTCCGGAAACTACTGACAACTGGCATCCGAAGCCGTTGAGGTTGGTTGCTGCCGTGTTGTTTGTTCCTGTCATTTTTAAAGTATATGACATGCCTGGCTTGTAACGGGTAACAGGTGTGCCCGCTGAGTCGAGTTCAAATGTTACAGCTATTCCTGTTGCCGTTGAACCATGACAGCTACCACAACCTACAGAACTACCATGACTACCTGTTCTATTCGAACCATAGCCATTAATATTGCTGCTTAAAGAAACATACAGGCAAATACCTGCCAATGGAAGAAGTAAAGCTCTTTTTTTCATCTACGTGGTTTTTGTTTTTGTCACGCAAATGTAAATATAAGCGATTGAAAATAAATGTGTTAGAAATAGTCTCCCCTCGTTTTGGCAACTATAATTTGCAATTTCGCCACTAACCTGAAAGGCTGTTATGGTTTTGTACCCATTATCATATCGATCTTGGTCATCACTTCGGGAGTCAGCATAGGGTAAAGGTCAAGTGCTTTTAGATTTTCTGTCAACTGTTCCTCCTTCGTTGCACCCAGTATTGTTGTGGTTACATTAGGGTTATGTATGGTCCAGGCTACAGATAGTGTAGAAAGTGATGTATTCAAATCATCAGCAACGATTTTCAGTTGCCTCACCCTTTCTATACGTTCTTCCTGTAGCGCAGCTTCCTTTAGCCATCCGTATTTTTCAATCGAAAAACGCGATCCTTCCGGCACGCCGTCATTATACTTGCCTGTCAGCAACCCCGATGCCAGCGGGCTCCATATAGTTGTTCCTATTCCTACCTCCTTAAATACCGATAGGTAGTCTTTTTCCATTTTCTGTCGCTCAAATAAATTGTATTGCGGCTGCTCCATCGCCGGCCCTTCCAGTCCGAGACCCTTAGCTACAGCATTGGCTTCCAAAATAGCCTCAGCACTCCATTCACTGGTGCCCCAGTAGAGTATCTTACCCTGCGCTATCAGGGTATTCATTGTTCTTACAATTTCTTCCATGCCCACTTCAGGGTCGGGCCGGTGGCAATAAAACAGGTCAAGGTAGTCCATCTGCATCCTTTTCAGTGCCATATGGCAGGCTTCTGTAAGGTGTTTACGGCTCAGGCCCCGCTGTGTTGGCTTGTTGTTTTTGCCATACATACCAAAAAAAGCCTTGCTTGATATACAATAGGTCGTCCGGTCCCAGTTTTTGTTTTTCAGTATTCTACCCATTACCTCTTCACTCTTACCTCCCTCGTACGCCTCTGCATTGTCAAAGAAGTTGATACCATTGTCATATGCAATACCCATCAACTTATCTCCAAGACTGTCACCTACCTGCTGATGAAAGGTGACCCAAGATCCATAAGACAATACACTCAACTGTAACCCTGTTCTGCCAAGCCTTCTATATTCCATAATATCATTTTTAACACCGTAAGTGCTCTGTTTGTTTTTACCGCAGCGTCTTAACTGATGATTGAAATTATGCGTTTATTTAGTTCAGTGCTATAATTTTTATCAATACCGTTCTCCAATATCCCTTTGTACTTTACTTTTACCACAACACTTTAAAAAGCAATACTTTGCAGACTTTTCCCATTTTCGGAAACGACTTTAGCTACTTTTTGATAGTTTGCATAGCAGGCAGGTGACTTGTTCTGGCTCGTCAGGTAAATTATATTGGCTATTCATTAGGTTAATATATAGCTAATAACCGTGTGTTAAACAAGTGTAACGGATTTAATTGACTATTTTTACTTCTACGTATGGCAAAACTCACATATAACAACAAGAAGGCAGTTTTTTTTCAGGCGCTGAAAACTGAGGTGGATGGTTATTTTACTAAGAACGGAATTGAGAAAACAGGCAATTGGAAACTTTATGCAAAAACTGTTATTCTGATATCGCTCTCGATAGGTTTATATGTATCTCTGCTGACTTTTCATTTTACAGCATTCGCTGGTATTGCATTAAGCATGGTTTTAGGACTTACCCTTGCAGGTGTAGGTTTTAATGTAATGCACGATGCCAACCACGGCAGCTACTCCAGTAAAAAATGGGTGAATGATCTTTTGGGCCTTACACTTAACGCATTGGGAAGTAATGCATTCATCTGGAGGCAAAAACACAATATCATTCACCACACTTATACCAATGTAGATGGTATTGATGATGATATCGCAAAAAGCCCGGTCATCCGCCAATGCTCTACCCAGGTTTGGAAGCCCGCGCACAAGGTGCAGCACATCTACCTTTGGCTGGCCTACGCACTCAGCTCTATCCTTTGGATATTTGTAACTGACTTTGTTAAGTACGGCAGCAAGATGGTATATACCACTCCGCTAAAGAAAATGGATACAAAAGAGCATGCTATTTTCTGGATAAGCAAAATACTTTATGTAGCTTTTTACATAGCGCTTCCTATTTATCTGGTAGGCGTAAGCACATGGGCGGTAGGCTATCTGGCTATGAATGTGGCTCTTGGTCTGTCACTATCCGTAGTCTTTCAGCTAGCCCACGTGGTTGAAGAAACTGAATTTGAATTTTCCGGCGCAGATGACAAGGTTATTGAAAACGAGTGGGCTGTTCACCAGTTGAAAACAACCGCTGATTTTGCACGAGGCAACAAAGTTATCTCTTGGTATGTGGGCGGCCTTAACTACCAGGTTGAACATCACCTTTTCCCGCGTATCAGCCATGTGCACTACCCTGAAGTGAGCAAAATAGTAGAACAAAAATGTAAGGAGTATAATGTAGACTATCATGCAATGCCTACCATGTGGGCTGCTATTGGTTCTCACTACAGGTTTATGAAATCGCTCGGTCAGAAGCCACAGGAGGTTCCTCCGCAGGCAACAATAATTAAAGAAGCAGAGTTGGTTTTGCAGGAAGCATAAGATAGTATAGACAATATTTTAAAAGAGGATGTCCCAAACGGCATCCTCTTTTATTTTGTTCTTTCCTGCCACGCCTTCAATCCCGCAGCCAGCAAAGCGGCAACCGCCGCATCTTCAAAATCTTCTTTTTTTCTTACCTCAACATACTTATGCACTTTTCCTTTTCCTGTTAGCAAGCCCTCAGGGTCTGGCAATTCACTGCCTTTATAAAAACCTATCTTCATCATGGCTTTAGATGGTATAATGGTACAGATCATATTCTTATAACCCGACCCATAACCGTACCCAATGATGTTGGCCGCCACGTCGGCCTCTTCCTGTATATCCGGTAGCTGCCGCATAATGAACGCTCTCAGTTTGTAGCCCAACTCCGCTACCAGATCGCTGTATTTAAAAAGGATGGTGTCTACACTCATTTTCTTTATTTTTTCACTCCCTAGTTGGTTATATCTGCTTTTCCAGCAACTCCCAGTCGGGTATCAAAGGCACCCACTTTTTGTTGAGTAACTTCTCGGTAACGGTGCGGTTTTGCAGGAACATGTTCTTTTCAGTAACC
>CANBQQ010000399.1 GCA_947371715.1 Flavipsychrobacter stenotrophus | reverse complement strand
CAAGATATCTATATCTCTCAAAAAGAGTAATGCCTCTGCTGTTACCATTTAACCATGCATTTATCAATGACTCATCACCTATAATATTATGGAACGTAGGAATTGCATGGGTTTTGATCTCGTCTAAAATCGTTTGTTCTAACATCACGATATCAACTGTTTCATTTATTACCCACCATTGCGGTTGATAATTTGTTTGCTGAATTCTTGTCACCCATTGGCACACTGTAATATCAGGTTTAGTAGTACTTCCCCATAAATATTTCATCAACAGGGTAGAACAGACACCATAGTTAATGGTAAATATTATTTCGCTCCCATTAGAATTCTTGCTTTTCTGTATATTAATAATGGCAACATTGCCGCAGTTATTCAAATAGAAACTATTGCCTTTTTTTGAAAACTCTAAAGTACTGAGGGATTTGGTTAGCCTCTTAATTAATAGCCTATATGCCTCCATTCTGTGAAATTACTGCCAAATCAGATTTGCCTGATAGTTTAGAATTTCAAATGGGCTGTTTTAGTTGCCTGCCGACCCAAAAGCGCCACTCACCTTTTAATATGATATGCAACACATATGCACCTTATACCTTTGCGTGGGCAAACAGATCGGCTAATTTTCTAATCTATCCATTAGCTAATTAAAATGCCTACCTTTGCACACTTATTTTAAGTTTTTACATGGATCGTAATCAAATTACCGGCTTTGCGCTACTGGCTCTTTTACTCATAGGTTATATCAGTTATAACCAGTACGAGTCAAAGAAGTTTGAAGCAAAGAAGACCGCAGACTCAGTTGCGCAGGCTCGCCTGCACCCCCTTAAGATGGATAGTGTTGCTGCACCAACAGCCGCTGCTCCCGTTGTTAATGACTCTTTGGAAGAAGCGCGCAGAAAGCTGATGCCGCAGGCCTATAATGGTACTGCTGAAAAAGTAGTATTGGAAAACAAAAAGGTGTCTATCGAATTCAGCACTAAGGGTGCATTTCCTGTAGCTGCACAGCTGAAAGGATACCAGACCTACCACAAAAAACCTTTGTACCTGTTCAATGGTGATGGCAATACATTCAATGTTGTATTACCTGCAAGTATTGATAATGGCCGCGCTACAGAGTCATTGTATTTTATACCTACAACGCGTACTGAAGCTGATGGTAGTAAGACCATTGATTTTGCTGCAGACCTGGGTGGTGGTAAGAAGGTAGATCTTATCTACTCATTGCCTGCCGATGAATACATGATGAAGTGTAACGTGGTGCTGACAGGTATACCTGCGCCAAGCGTAAAGCTTAACTGGAATACAGTTGCATTGCACACTGAAAAGGATCTTACTAATGAGCGCATGAACACGCAGGTGTACTACCGCTTTAAAGACGAAGACCACGACTACTATACTGTAGCTACAGGTGAGCAGAAATCACATCATAGCGAGGCAGCAACATCATGGGTGGGTTTACGTAAGCAGTACTTCAGCTCTGTACTGATATCTGAAGATGGTTTTACCAAAATGGACGTTAAGTCTCCGGCTAAGGAAAAGGATACGATCGCTATCGCTTCCAACATTGCTGAGTTTATGTTGCCGCTGAAGCCTGGTGTTAACCAGCAGCAGACTGCTGCGTTGAGGTGGTACATAGGTCCTAACGACTACAATACACTGAAATCTTATAAAATGGGTATGCAGGAAATGGTGCCACTCGGTTCGGGTGTTACATCATTTGCCAAGTATGTGAACGGATATGTGTTCATTCCTATTTTCTACTTCCTGTCGAGCTTTACCAGTAGCTATGCTATCATCATTGTGTTGATGACGATATTTATCAGGCTGGTACTTTCGTTCTTTAATTACAAGAGTTACCTGTCATCTGCTAAGATGCGCGTACTGAAGCCGGAGCTGGATGAGCTGCGTGCCAAGATAGGTGATGATCAGCAGAAGATGAGCGTGGAGCAAATGAAGCTGTACCGTGAAGCTGGTGTTAACCCGCTGGGTGGTTGTCTGCCAATGTTGTTCCAGTTGCCGGTATTGTTGTCTATGTATTATATGTTCCCATCGTTCATCGAGTTCAGACAAAAGAGTTTCTTGTGGGCCGATGACCTGAGCACATACGATAGTATCTTCAACTTTGGTTTTACCATACCATTCTATGGAGATCACATCAGTTTGTTCTGTTTGCTGATGACTGCGTCAAGTTTGTTTCTGGCTGTGTACAACCGTAACATGACACCACAGGATCCTAACAATCCTATGATGAAATACATGCCGTATATCTTCCCTATCATACTGATGGGTGTGTTTAACAAGATGGCTGCCGCGTTGACATTCTACTATACTTTCTCTAATATCCTTAGTATCACTCAGCAGTTTGTGATACAGAAGTATTTCATCAACGAGAAGCAGATACATGAGCAGATAAAGGCTAACCGTGCCAAGCCAGCTACACAATCTAAATGGCAGCAGAAGCTTACCGAAATGCAGCAGCTGCAGGCCGAGAAAGCAAAGGTGCAGCCACGCAGCAATAACAAGAACTAATTAGTTACAGATCATATTAAAGTGAACGCCTCTGACCGTTGGTTGGGGGCGTTTTGCGTAAACAATAGATCTGAGTAGTACAGGAGTAAAAGAAATAATCGTTACTTTAGAACACTATGAAAACAGTTATAGCTTTTGTTCTTACATTGATGATTTACATGGCTCTACTCCCATCTTGTAAGCCCTCGTTTCCATTAGTACCTTTAGCTACATTGTCGAACCTTACAGATTCTTTAGAACTCACTGTTGAGGAAATAGGGTGGCAACAGGACACTGAATTTATATCGATGGACGATAGGTGGTACATGACTGTCAAAGCAACATTAAAGAATGTCTCAACGGATACAATAGAGTTTATGAATTGGTCCGGAGATCCATCTTGGAGATTTACAACTGATAATGAAAATCTATGGGTCAGACCTAAACCGCTTACTAGGAAAAATATTTACGAGGCTTACCCTCTGGCGGCCGGGGAATCTTATGTATACAAATTATTCATAGGAAGGAAAGAATGGAATAGCGTGCATGTAAATTGTAGAATAGGGTTTGAATGGGTTAAACAGGCCACACGAAATACAAGGATTGACAGTGTGGTTCAGTGCGGGTCTGGTAGTACAATTACGTTTCTTACAGAGCTTGATGATCCGCACAACTCGGTGCCCTTTAAAACGTTTTGGAGTGCACCAATTTGGTTGTTCTAAGGTGTAATGCCCAATGACCCTCAAAAACAGGCACGGCTGCTGATTGTTGCGGCCCTACGGGGCGCCGTGTATGTAATGTTATTACTTTGCTACAAAGCTTTTGCACCTAACGGCGCAATGACATGTTTTGAATGCCCCACATGCTGACAGTCTCTGACCGCCGTGTTTTGCTGAACTGCACCTCCAGGGTAAGTGGACAGAGAAGTTCACCCCAGATAAAAAAGCCCTCCGGGAAACCGGAGGGCTGTACTAAATACTGATTCAAAAAAGAGGGTTAGAACTTAAAGGTCAATCCACCCAATACATTGAACCCTGCTTGTGGGTAGTAATAGTTTTGTGTGGTTGATGTACCGCCATATATGTAGCTGAATGTGTAGCCATTGTTGACATACAGGTTGCCGAATATATTGTTGAGCGCTAATGACGCCGTTATCTCTTTGCAGAAGCGTGTCTTTACAGCATAACGGATCAATACATTGAAATAGTTGTAGTCATCAATACGGCGATATTCATTACTGCTGTTATCGAGATATTGCTTACCTACATATTTGCCTGTGATGTCTATGCCCAGGTTATGTATGTTGTTATGTATCGGGCTGAATGATGCCGT
>CANBQQ010000398.1 GCA_947371715.1 Flavipsychrobacter stenotrophus | reverse complement strand
GTAACTGCACAGCTTACAGAGTCGCCATTCAACAGGGTGTTGGTGATGAATACCGAATTGGTAGCACCCGAGATCGGAATATTGTCAATGAACCACTGATAGGTAGGCGCTAATCCACCACCGCTTGTAAGTGTGATGGTAAATGTATCATTCATACCCGCTGGTATGATATAGCCCGGTTGTGCTGTGATAACACCTACAGGTTGGGTAATAGGCAGCACGGTAATGGTTTCATTAGCAGTTGCAAATGGTGTGGTCACGCAAGGGAAGTTACTTGTCATGGTCACCTGCACATTATCACCATTAACAGGCGGATAAGTGAATATAGGACCTGCTACTGTGTTCACTCCGTTTACTGCCCACTGGTAAGTAGGAGCTGTACCACCACCTATCATATTGGTTGTAAATATTTCCGGATAACCCTCGCAGGTAGTTAATCCTAGTGAAGAGTTGATGGAAACAAATGGAGTAATGAGATTACTTACCGTTAGCGTCTTAGTCGCCGTGGCAATAGTCGCCGTGCGGCAGAATGCATTGCTATTCAGAATTGCAGTCACAACATCACCATTAGCAGGAATATATCCGTAAGATGAACTTGTGCCCACAAAACCGAGGTTGACATACCACTGATACGTTGGTGCAGTACCACCCGCTACAGGTATTGCATTGATGGTAGTGAATGCGCCTGTACATACAGTATCACCACCCGGTATTGATAAGCTAACAGCCGGTGTAACAATAGGATGAACAGTCATAGTAACCCAGTTACTTGCCGTATCAGGCACTGCGCAGCCATAATTACTGAGTATCCAAAGCCTTACCAGGTCACCATCGGCAGGATGGTAAGTGTAAGTAGATGCGCCGGATAAGATCATATTATTGACACTCCATACATACAACGGCGAAGGTCCACCGTTAACAATAGTACCGGAGAAGGTAACCGTATCACCGGCGCAAATAGTTGTGGATGGGCTTGCGTTTACCGTAACTGAAGGAACAACAATAGAAGTAACGTTGACAGGTAGAATTACATAACAACCGCTTGTACCTGTAGTATAAGAAATGGTTGCAGGCCCTATAGCTGCACCATGAGCCACACCCGATGCGTCGATAGTTACATTAGTGGTGTTGCTGCTGCTCCACGTACCACCACCAACAGCATTGCTCAGAGTGCTTATGCCATTGATACATATTGTAGCAGAACCGGTAATAGGACCAGGAATAGAATTAACTGTAACACTTGTAGCTGTTTTACAACCCGTAGGCAATGTGTAGGTAATAGTAGATGTACCCGGAGTTAGCCCCGTAACACCACCACCCGAACTAACCGTAGCTACAAATGGATTACCAACTGTCCAGGTACCACCCGGCGTAGATGACAAAGTAGTAACTGATGTCTGGCAAACAGAAAGTGCGCCGGTTATTGTAGCCGGAAGTGGATTAATCGTTACAACAGCAGTATTAAAGCAACCGTTGCTGCCGGTGTAAGTAACCGTAGCACTACCTGCAGCAAGACCAGTAACCACACCCGCCGAGGTAATTGCTGCTGTACCGGCAGGAGATATGCTCCATGTACCAGGCGTAGTTGCATCAGCCAATGTAGTAACCCCACCCGCTTCGCACGCAGCTAATACACCTGTAATAGCGGCTGGTATTGGCAATACCGTAACATTAGTAGTAATATAGCAACCACCGGCTGTATAAGTAATGGGCACAGTACCCGCAGTCACCCCATACACCACACCTGTAGCATCTATGGTAGCTGTGCCGGTAGCACCACTACTCCATGTACCTCCGGTTGTAGTTTCAGTAAGCGTAATGGTTGCTCCTCCGCCACATACAGTAGTAGTTGTACCGCCTATTGGAGCAGGCAATGTATTTACCGTAGCCGGAACAGTTACATAGCAACCAGTAGCATTTAAAGTATAAGTTATATTGGCCGTACCTACCGCTGCACCCGTCATAGTACCGGCTGGTGAACCCATAGTTACATTAGCGTTAGATGAGCTCCATGTACCCGGAGTGGAGGTATTGGTTAGTACTGTAGATTGTCCCAGGCAAACAACAGGCGTTCCGCCAATAGCCGCAGGAAGCGGATTAACTGTAATAGCCCTTGTTACATAACAACCGGTAACCGGTAGTGTATAAGTAACTGTGCCTGCACCCGCACCTACACCTGTAATGGTACCGGCAGCATCTATCGTTAGAGCCGCACCCGGACCACCACTCCATGAGCCAGTGCCTGAAGCATCGGCTACGGTTACTGTAGCACCATTTTCGCAAACTGCCGACGCGCCTGTAATAGCGGCAGGAAGCGAATTAACAGTAATTGGCGTAGTTACATAACAACCGGTAACCGGTAATGTATAAGTAATAGTAACACTACCTGTAGCAACACCTGTTACTACCCCACCCGATGTAATAGTAGCTGTAGCTGATGGACCCGAACTGCCCCATGAACCTGTACCACTGGCATTTGTAAGCGATATAGTTGCGCCACCGGCACATACACCCGAAGGCCCTGCAATAGGTGATGGCAACGGATTGACCGTAATAGTGGTTGATGCGCTGCACCCGATTGATACCGTATAAGTAATTGATGAGCTGCCTGATGCTACTCCACCAACAGTACCGGTAGTACCCACACCAGATACAGTTGCTACAGCAGTAGTACCACTCGTCCACGCACCACCCGTAGCGGTATTGGCTAATGAGATCGTACTACCTGCGCACACTGCAGCAGGACCGGTGATTGCAGGCATAGCCGCATTTACCGTTATAGTATAAACTGCATAACAACCGGAAGGCATTGTATAACTAATAGTAACCGGACCGGTAGAAACACCGTAAACAGCACCAGATGCTGCATCAACTGTTGCACGAGCAATAGCACTACTGCTCCATGAACCACCAAGCGTAGTTTCAGACAGCGTCATAATACCGCCTACACACACAGTAGTTGGGCCGGTAATACTATTTGGCGCCGATATAACAGAGATCAAGGCAGTATCTGAACAGCCTGTGATCGGTAGCGTATAAGATACTATTGTAGTACCTACCCCTACACTGGTAACCTGCCCTGTAGCACTGATCGTAGCGACAGCCGGACTACCGCCACTCCATGTACCGCCACCGGTAAGGTCGGTAAGAGTAGTAGTATAACCACCTGCACATAAGGTAAACAGTCCAAGAATAGGTGAGGGAGCAGGATTGACGGTAAGCGTCAAAGTATAAGTATTGGTACAACCAGTGGTTGAGTTTTTAATAGTCAATGTACCAGTATAGGTATTAGCAGCAGTAGCCGCCGGCACACTCACTGTGAGGGGACTTGCAGGTAATGCAGTAAAGGCTGTAATATCTGCCGGTCCGCCTGCCGGTAACCATGTAAGCGTATATTGATTCGGAGTGCTTAATGAACCTGTATAGGCAAATGTGACGTTGCTGGCTGTTGCAGGATTATAACAAACTGCAGCTGTAGTAGTCAACCCCGTAAGGCTAACCGCTATTACTGTGTAAGTATTAGGCGTAGTTGGTGCTGTTGTTACTGTGTTTACGTCTATAGCAGCAAGGCCTACATTAGGATTGGCGAAGACCGTACCACTTGTTGTCTGCGCTATTACATAATAAGAGATCACATCAGTGCCCGCTACACCACCCATAGTAGCAGCAGTAATGGTAAAATTCCATGTGCCGCTGCTGGCAGTACCACTGGCCAAGGTACCCGACGAATGAAACCATGCACCCGCATTCTTCCTGAAATAGATCTGCGGAACAGTAGCTCCGGTAGTAGGCACACCCACACCCGATGTAATGGTCACACCATTCAGTGCCACATCGCCCGTGCTG
>CANBQQ010000397.1 GCA_947371715.1 Flavipsychrobacter stenotrophus | reverse complement strand
GTATCGGGCAAAGGGCAACCCGTAATATTGATACCCGGTGCTACATGCAGTGGTGCAGAGTGGGACGAGACCATCGCTCATTGGAATGGTAAATATCAAACACACGCTATAACTATAGCAGGTTATGCCGGCACAGCCCCAATGGCCGGCGGCCCTTATCTGGATAAGGTAAGAACACAAATAGAACAATACATTGCCGACAATAAGCTAAAGGATGTCATCCTTGTAGGTCACTCTATCGGTGGTTTCCTGGCATTGTCAATAGGTATCGATATGAATAGTTCGCTGAGCAGGATAGTGGTGGTAGATGCCATGCCTTTCTTTGCAGGCGCCAATAACCCCAATGCGGCAGACACCTTCAGCGAAGCGCAGGCAAAAGGTATGCTGGACAGATATACTAAAATGGATGACCAGCAACTAAAAGGGAGCCAGATGATGATCACCAAATTCATGTGTCTCGATTCCACCCGTTGGGATATGATAGCCACATGGGGGCAGCAGTCAGATAAGGGTACCATGGCTTATACCATGTGCGAAATGCTGGGTAAAGACATAAGGAAAGACATTGCCCGTATAAAGGTGCCGGTGCTGGTACTTGCGGCATATAGCGCTATGCCTCAGTATCCCCAGTTTACCCGAGAGTCGGTAGCAAAAACATTTGGAGATCAGTATAAGGCATGTACTCAATGCACTGTTCAGGTAGCCGATGGCAAGACGCGCCACTTTATTATGTACGACAATCCGTTGTGGTTCTACAAAGAAATGGATACCTTTCTACAAAAGAATAACTAAGCCGGAGCTTTGGAACAGAGAGACAAACTTTTTGCCGGCATTGTAAAGGAAAACCAGGGCGCTATATATCGTATCTGCCTGGCTTACCTTTATGATAAGTCGCATGCTGCCGACCTCTACCAGGAAATACTGGTGCAGGTGTGGAAAAGCATGGACAACTATAAAGGCGCTGCGGCAATGAGCACCTGGATATACCGTATTGCCGTAAACACCGCTATCACCTACAACACAAAGTATAGTAAGAACAAACACGATGAACTTCCCGAGTATATTAACTTACCCGAAGAAGGCTTGCAACCTGTATTAGAAAAAGAAGCGCAACTCAATCAACTATCAATAGCTATTAGTAAACTAGAGGAACACGACAGGCTGCTGATATCACTGGTGTTGGAAGATTTGAGCTATAAAGAAATTGCCGAAATAACAGGAAGTAATACCAATAACATTGGTGTACGCATCACCCGAATAAAAGCCAGACTGCTGAAATTGATGAACGAAAAAACTGATGACTATGGACTTTGATGAACTGCAAAAAAGCTGGAAAGCACAGCCTGTAGATATACCCGAATTAAAGCCGGAGATGATAGATGAGCTTGCATCTAAATGGACTAAGCAACAACGTAAACTGAAGAGAGTAAACATATTTGTCTCTATAACTTTTCTATTGGTTTTTGTAGATCTCGGCTGGGTTTACTACTCTTTTCATGAGGGGCATACTATCTTCTTTGGCGGGAGTATTTTTATGATGTTCGTTATGATGTGCATCTACCTGGCAATGCTATGGAGGGGGCTGTCATTCGATAAGTTTACCGCCGATACTGCCAGTAATATTTACTTAGATAAATACATCCGTAAACTGCGCTGGCAGCGCATGCTCATCACCCGATACTCGTGGATCTATGCCTTTTTGCTTTGGCTACTTTTTATGTTCTACTGTTACGATGTCACTATGAAGGGCAGCTTACAAATGAAGTTGATCATCCCGGCTGTTATCACCGTCTACATCTGGGGTATGCAGCTCTTAATGAGGTTCACCAAAAAGAAAAAGCAACTAAAAAACATAGATGATCTGATCTCTGAAATGACAGAAATGAAACAAAGAATGGAGGGGATGTAATTGAGCTATAAACACGATGAAACGCCTGCTGTCGGTCTCTGACCGACGGCCATCGGGCGGGTTCTCTTTGAAGCCTGCAAGCTACAATCTATGTGATCTGAGTAATCCTTTTGCAATCTGTGGTTCAGACTCCCACCAGCTCCCTCACCGCATCATACACCCTTTCCAACTCATGACTGCTAATGCAATAAGGCGGGAGGATATACAACACATTACCCAACGGTCTTAGTATGATGCCCCGCTTAATAAAGAACTCTGCCAGCGGTTCCGCGGCATTATTCAGGTAACCTGTTTTCTCGCCGGTCTTAATGTCAAATGCCAGTATAGTGCCTGTGTGGCGAACTCCTTCTATATTGTTGCAGTTGGCCAGTTCTTTGGCAAAAGTTGCGTGGCTATTAGTTATGTAATCGATCTGTCGCTGCACGGTGTCACTTTCCATAAGATCCATACTTGCCAGTGCTGCGGCACATATGGTAGGGTTGCCCGTGTAACTATGCCCGTGGAAGAAGGTCTTCATCTTATCGCTGCTGATAAAGGCATCGAAGATAAACTGCTTACAGGCAGTGGCCCCCAGCGGGAAGAAACCACCCGTTATCCCTTTCGACATACAGATGATATCTGGTTTGTTGGTTAGATAATCGGTAGCAAAGAATTTGCCTGTTCTGCCAAACCCTGTCATTACCTCATCAGCTATGGTCAGGCAGTCGTATTTACGACACAGATCTATCAGTAATTGCAGATGCTCAGGCGTATACATCAGCATACCCGATGCACCCAATACCAGGGGCTCAAAAATGAAGCACGATACATCGCCATGCTGCAATATAATTTCAAGTTGTTGCAATAGGTCCTGTATGTTTCCTTCTGCAGGCAGATCTATAGATATCACATCAAACAACAGTGCCTCAAATGGTTGATTGAACGCATTGCGAGCAGCTACCGACATGCCACCAAATGTATCGCCGTGATAGGCATCCTTAAATGCAATGACCTTATGTTTGGGTGTGCCTTTATTGCTCCAGTACTGGAAGGTCATCTTCAGTGCCACTTCAACAGAGGTAGAACCATTGTCAGAAAAGAAAACTTTGTCGAAAGAGGGTAAATGCTGCAACAACCTCCGCGCCAGTTCTATGCCCGGCTTATGAGTAAATCCTGCGAATATAGAATGCTCCAGTTGGCCTATTTGCTTTGTAACAGATGCAACAATATGCGGGTTGCAATGCCCATGAAGATTTACCCACCATGATGATATGCCATCTATATACCTGTTGCCATCAATATCTATAAAGCACGCACCTTCCCCGCGCTCAATGACTACATTCTCCGGCGCATAACTCACCTGTGTGAACGGATGCCAAACATGTTCCCTATCCTTCGTTATCCAGTCTGCTTTAGTATTGTTGCTCATTGTTTCTTATTCTATAAAATAACATGGTCTTTACGAGGGGGAATTCTGGTCGCCCCACAATCGTAATCCAATGACAGGAAGCAAAAAGAGGCGTGTCATTGCGAGCCCTTTGCGAAGCAATCTCACGTTTGGACGTTTTCGTTTTGTATGCGCAGATCACACAATTAACCCATCGCGCAGCTTATCCGCATACCTGCTCACCATCTCTCTGTCTACTACTTCTTCCTCTACAATAGTACCCAGGTGCTTGTATCCGGTATGTTTCAGTATGATCTCTTCTGTACCTTCTATTTCATCTCCATTAAAGATAATGCCCTTCACTTTTATTCCATGCTGCTTTAATATAGCTGCTGACAGTAGGGTGTGATTGATACTGCCCAGGTAGTGTCTGCTTATCAATACTACCTCGGCATCCAGTTTTTTGATCAGGTCTACTACAAACTCATTGTCGTTCAGCGGCACCATAAGTCCGCCGGCTCCTTCTATGATCAAGGTATTGTCTGTCTCAGGTAATTTTATGGCATCAAGGTCTATTGTTATC
>CANBQQ010000396.1 GCA_947371715.1 Flavipsychrobacter stenotrophus | reverse complement strand
GACCAGATCTTTGAATGCTACCTTGTTGATGTTAGGTAAGCCTAGTCTGGCAGATACTACATTGGCACCCGTATCGCTGTCTGAGATCTTATTGCCATCGAACAACCTTGATAACAGGCTGTAGATGACCATACCTTTCTTGCTTCTTTCCTTAAATGATTGCTCGTAGCTTTCCTTTACCTGGTTTTGCAGGAAAGCAGATAATGCAGTGTCTGTAATGCTACCAAAGGCATCGGCCACATCTACCGCATCTTCAAGGTCGTCTACGCGTCCTTTCTGAAGATTACGGATAAAGCCCGACATCAGGGTGATACGAGAAGAGTCATCCATTGTGTAGAGGAACTCTGACAGGGTATTGTAACCGGCGCACATGCGGATGAACGTACGGAAGTGATCGTAGTGCAGTGAGTCGAGCAGTTGATTGCCCTTCATTGGTTTCATTTTTTCGAGGAGCCTTTTAAATGAACCGAGGAAACTGCTGGTATAGATCTCGTTCTGGCCGTAGACCATTACGTTGTACAATTCTATGTGAGACAGTCCTTCAATTATTTTGAACCTTACCGCATCGGGCGACTCATGCAGCTCATTCATTTCCCTAATGTACCTGAGGGCACGATGTGCCGCCTCTTGTGAATAGGTATATTTGGCAATAGGCTCTTCGGTTACTTTAAGACGGATGAGGTTTTTATAGAACAGATCTTCATCGGCAGTGATCACGTCTATTTGTGCAACAGTTTTTCGGTTATGGTAAATGTCTCCCAGGAAACAAAGTGCTTTAAGCGGGGCTTTAGAGTTGTCGGCAATTTTTACAATAGACTGCACGAGTGGATTTGTGGTGCGATGCACAGCATCGGTTAGTGCAGCATTGGTGGAGGTAGCGTAATTGTAAACGATATCCGGGTCGGTAATGGCGACGTCGGCAATTATAGGGCCTGCAAAGGTGTCGTTGGCAAAGTCGCCCAGCCTTTTGATCATTTTCTTCGGATCGGCCTTGCCTAGGGTTGTGTACATGTAGGCACGTACTTCCTTATAATTATCGAACAGCAACCGGCCATTGTCGAGCGTAATGTAGTTGGTATTCTTTACACAGAAGCTGGCGAACTTATCTTCGTTATAGGCAATAAGCAGGTCGTGCATATTGGCGACCACCTTTTTGTAATAGAGCGGATCGGGCGAGGGGTCTGTATTGAAGTTGCGCAGCATGTTGTATACAGCATTAAGGCAGCGGATGCGTTCCTGATGATCGGCAAAAGAGTCGCGGCCGTTTGCGGGCATATTCTCCACCATTACCTGCAGGAGGTTGGCGTCTTTCAGGATGGCTTTTGTGATGATCTTAGATAGCGCGGTATCCGTCTTATACCTTATCTGGTTGTCGATGATGCCATCTGAAGCGTCGGCCCTTTTTAGTTCTTTGTCTATTTTGTCTTCATGGAAATACCTTCTTTTGAAAGGTATGTCGTACATGTAGGTGGTGACCTTGTAAGGGTCTATTTTTACTACTTCAGGTGTGGTGTCTTTCTTTACAATTATATGCGTCTGTATTACCAGCGTGTCTTTTTGTTTGGCACTATCTTTAACTGCGAGCGTGTCTTTTATTATTATCTGGTCGTTTTTAGCAACGACAGTATCGAACAGGAATTTGGGATGTTCCTGGGCGAAGAGATCTGAGTTTGTAATTAATATTAAAACAAGGAATAATAAAAAAAGAATTTTCTGCATATAGAATTTTCCTGCCGTGGCCGGGTATGTTTTTTACAAATATACTTTTTCAAGTGTGAAAATAAAGTTAGACTTTATATGTTGGAATTATGATCTGTAGCGATGGCAATCAGGTTTTGAGGCTATACGCGGTATTTAGGGAAAGGGTAACCCCTACGGGGCATTCACATTGAAGAAAGCATGGATCGCTACAAACCGGTAGCCCCTAAGGGGCAATGCTATTAGCTTAGGGGTTTGGTGGGTTATTATAAAAGTTGTTTCGCCCTTTCAGGGCTAGGTGTTTTGCTCTCTGTTTAACCGAGGGCTTCTCCCTCGGCTGCTGTATTTCGCCCCTACAGGGCTAGGTTACTTCCTCCAATTTAGTGGAATTTCGCCTACACAAGACATGCGATACCTTCGGCATCGTTTTTAAAATACCATACAAAATACTATAGACATTTGATGCCTTCAGCATCATTACGTGGTTTTAAATCTCTAGGTTAAGGACAGTTTACTACTTTGCGGGTAACACAACAATTAAGGATTTTATTGACCGGCTGAATAGTTATGTAGCCCCTACAGGGCTCGCGCCTTATGGGTATTTCTGACGTAGGGCTAAAACGCCCTACGCTATGGATGACGCTCTTTCAGCGCTATTCGTGATTATTGATATTGATATGATATGTAATGCTTTTTCTGTTGCTGGATTCGTTTAATCTAATTGAGGATTAGTATTGCGGCTATGCTGCCCGTGAGCGTAAATACCGTTCTATTTGCTTTATGGTTTGTTCGTGGTCGATCTGTGTATGGTAATCTCCGGGATCGGGGATGAATCTGCGGTCTGCTTCGGGAAGGGTGTATTGGAGGAGGTTATATTCCACGCACTGTTTGTTGTATTGTTTTTCGCCAATATCAACAACTGAGTCTTTATTGCCATATCGGTAATCTTCGAGCAGGTGCTTGTATTTGTCGAAGTAATCGTAGGGGCGTTCTTCTAAATTTATTGTGTCAGCGGGTAGTGGCTCGGGCTCGGGCATAGCTTGCTTTAGCGGAGGTGTTGGTTCGATCTCTGTTTCGGTAATGTCGAGGCCCATAAACTGCATGTACTTTTCAGCTACAGCCTTAGATAGTTCTTTGTCTTCTTTGCCCAGGAAGCGGCAGAACGATGTTATGAATTTTGCTACATGGTCGGTAGCGTTGTATTTTCTGATCTTGATAACGTTGTTGAGCAGTTTTGTCTGCATGTTGATCTCCTGTTGCGTGGGAGTCTGTTCGGCTGCCGGACGGGCGAAGAGTGCGTTCTGGATGGAGAGCAACTGTGTGCAGAAATTGTCGGCGATGATGGCAGGAATGGCGGCGGGATTGATCTGTGATGATAGCATATAGTTTATGTTTTTGAGGGTGTAAAACTACAGTGGGAAAACAACATGTGCAAATTAACTGTCAATTGTTATCCACATTGGCGGTTGGTGAAAATGGGCTAATTTATTGGATTTCAAAGTGCTCAGCGATTTCGAAATTTGTGGATAAGTTGTTTTTGGTGATGGGTAATTTGGGCGTTTTTCGGTGTTTTATATCAATCTGAAGATTAGCCCGAACCCGGGCATTCGAATTCTCAAAGAGAATAGGCCTTGTGTTCGGGTCAGAGACCATAAGTTTTCGAAAAGTTTTTAATGTACTTAGCTAAAGGTAACCCCTGACGAGGCAATGCCCATTTTTTGTTGCTTTTTACTACAAACCGGTAGTCCCTACGGGACATATTACGAGCTGTTTTACTCTTTCGAACACTTATGGTCAGAGCCCCGTCAATCTATGCCGTCACGAGAGTCCCGAAATAATCGGGACTAACTCTCGCGACAGTGGAGGCGGTTTAGTTTTCGGGAATCGGGAGATTCCCTACCGGTAGGACGAAGTCAATAGACTTCGCCCAGCAACAGGGACAATCTTAGGATTGCGTACCGCTACGATGTGATCTGAAGATCAGGTCGAACCCAGGCATTCGAAGTCTCAAAGAGCATCGGCCTTATGTTCGGGTCAGAGATGATAAGTGTTCGAAAAGTTGTTAATGCGCTTAGCTAAGGGTACCCCCTGACGGGGCAATACCCATTTTTTGTTGCTTTTTACTACAAACCGGCAGTCCCTACGGGACATGTCACGAGCT
>CANBQQ010000395.1 GCA_947371715.1 Flavipsychrobacter stenotrophus | reverse complement strand
AACAATGGTCGCATCCCAGTCAAGGCCCTGCCTGTCATAAAAGATGGCATTCCTGCCTATTACAAGGTCATCTACATCCCCATTAGTCAGCGCCGCAACAATGGTCATCTTTTCATTGGTCGCTTTCGATGTGCATTCACAATAGATCAGGTACATTCCGCTGTATTGTGCCAGCGCTCCCTGTCGTGCCATGTCCCGCACCCTTATACACAGGTCGCAGCTACGTTGATCGATATATAATGTACCGGCCTGGAACACTGCCTTGGCACCCGGGGTATAAAAGTCAAAGAATGTTACAAAGTTCTTTAGCAGCGTAAAGAGATCGCGGTGATACCTTACCAGCTTATCTACCAATATTATGTTGTTGGCCTCGCTCTCTACTGCCATATCCCGCTCTATCAAAGCCGTTAGCAGGCCTTTCATTCCGCCACCCAGTATTTCCCTTATCCTCGCCAAACCAAGCATTTCAACACTACTGCCATCCTTTTCAGATTGCCACTGAGCAAATGCAGCAAACGTCTGCGATACCTTACCCCACTCTTCCTCGGTAATACTGTCCTTCCCCGAAAACAGCTTATCTGTTACCAGCTGTTTAAATGCTGCTATATGCGCTTCCCAGGCCGGGTTTATACCCGTTGCTAACGGCAAAGAACCATTGGCCCTTACCTTAGCTATCGGGTATCCGGCTATTTCGCTTATACAATCAGATAAGTCTCTATCTGCAATGCTTTCTACCCTGGCTACCTGTAGATTAAGTGTTTCTGTAGATTGATGATCGAACGCAGCAAGCCTGCACCGCAGAAAGAAATCATCGACCTTTGATTTTACCTTTGAATAGCTATTGTAAGCAACATCAGTGCTATCTTCAAATGGAAGAATTGCCGATGGCGCGGCCTCTTGTTTGGCAAACCAGGCTGCATACTTTTCACACTCCTCAAAAAACACCTGCACGATTTCCTGGGTAATGCCCGGCTTACCATTACGGTCGCCTGTACTTCCTGCATGCTTTATTATTTCGGGCAGCAACATTGTTAACTCATCATTGCCACCAACAGTATCTTCAGTTATTACACCATCTCCATTAAAAAGAGTACCGGCAAATATTCGGGCGGTATCAGATGTATCTTCTACAAAAAGCGATGTAGCAGATTCTTTCCCAAGATTCTTAAGGATTGTTTTCGCCGAATCCAGCAACTGCTTTCCTTGTTCTGTATGAGTATTGATCGCCGACAGGGGAAATTCACTGCCTTGCATCAGGAGGTCATCGGGATTGTTGATCACAGAAACGATCCAGTCTATCGCACCCAATATCTCAGGAACCCTTATTTGCCCATCTTTATCTTCATCTATCAACTCCAGTGTTTTCCTGTCTATTTCCAGATCACTGGCGGGGCAACTCAACGCTGTCCACAACTTCGGGTCCAGCTCATGTAAATGCACCAGGTCACTCCCCGATTCCAGGTTCACTCGCTTTACTCCGCCAATGGTAGAAAAGCTCCACACATGACTACCGCGCTTTGTATTATCCATAACTCACACTGTTTGTAACAATAGTAATACCAAAAAAGGAAAAAACAAAAACTAGTAGCAACATGAGGAACACCCTCTGTTGACCTACATGCTTTCTAAATATTTACCCAAACTATCAGCAGAACATACAACAACACGTAATGTTCAATCTCATGACATTCAAATACTTAAAACACTAATAACTTCATACTGATGTTGCAGATACAAAAGAAATTACTTAGCATTGTAATACATATGTGAAGTCCGGAAATCACAATAAAAACGGGGCACATCCGAAAAGCCATAGTAGTAGGAATTAACTAAAAATCAAAACAACATGAAGTTTCTGATCAATGCATCTTACTCTGCTGAAGGCGCTAAAGGCGTATTACAATCCGGTAGCGGCACCAAACGCAAACAAATGACAGAGTCAATGATAAACGGCCTGGGCGGTAAAATGGAAGCTTATTATTATATAAGCAATTGTGATGCCTATATTATTTGTGAACTTCCAGACGCGGCTGCGGCTGCTGCAATAGCCTTAGCCGTTAAAGCAAGTGGAATGGGAGCTATAACTACAACACTTCTCATGGAAACCGAAGAAGTAGACAGAGCAACACAACTAACCGTAAAATATCAACACGCAGCTAGTTAGTTTAGCCAGATGTATTAATAAAAAGAAAGGAAATATTAAAGGAAAGGGAGCGAACACCAATGGTCATCGCTCCCTTTTAATATCCTAACTATTCGCAGTAACTTTAAGATAGGAGGCTTCTACGGCAAATTTGCAAATCCCCAAAACGCCAACACTCATCAACTATAATAACTCCACGCAAGCCCCTGCGATACGCTGTTCAGGTAATCACCTGATCTTAGCTTTTCCTCACCAAACCTGTCATTCATCACATCTTGCAAAGCCCTCACCTGTGCCGATCCACCCGTAATAAATACCGTATCAATCTGGTTGGCTGTTATCCCGTATTTAATTAAGAACGCATCCAGGTATCCTCCTATTTTATTGATATTGCCACCTATAATAGTGTTGTAGTCATCAATAGCTATGTCTTTCGTTATCTCTATCGACTCCCTGTCAAACTGAAACGTTGTCTCGTCCATATCCGACAGATCTATCTTCGTGCTTTCAATTGCTTTAAACAGCGAATAGCCCAGGTTCTTTTCGATAAGCACCATAAGGTTCATCAGCTTTTCATCCTTCCGGGTATATACGTAGAATCGGTCTATCTCCCGTATCAGCTTATGTACATTAAAGAAGTTCATCTTCTCCCACGATATGATGTTGTCAAACAACACATTCGGCACTTCCAGCATCTTACCGGGGCTCGATTCGTAAAGTAGGTTCTTCCCAAAATATGACGTCAACGCCTGAGACATAAAGGAAGAATCAAAACTATCACCGCCAATGTACACACCGCCCTGCGCCAGTATGTCCTGCCTTCTGTTTGTCGTCTTGTATTTCTCCGGACCAAGCTTCATTACCGTAAAGTCAGAAGTACCACCACCTATATCTGCCACCAGCACCGTTTCAGCTTCAGCCAGCGTTCGCTCATAAGCAAATGCAGCTGCTATAGGCTCCATCTGAAACGAAATATTGGTGAACCCCGCATTCGCCGCTGCTTTTTGTAGCCTGGTCTGTGCCAGCTCATCTTTTACAGGGTCTTCATCAAACACTACGGGCCTGCCCAGTATTATTTCCGTTATATCCTCTCCTATATACTCATCCGCCATTCCCTTCAGGTAGCTAAGGATTAGCGTTACCAGATCCGCTGCCGTATACTTTTGGTTATACACTTTCGTATCTGTAAAGCTGGCGCGTGGTAAAACCCTCTTCACCGACTTCATAAACCTGCCACCCATACCATTGGCCAGGTAAGCCTCAATGGCCGGCTTACCTACATAACTCACTACCTTACTACTACCCTGTGGCTGTATAAAAAAGAGTATCGAAGCCTCATTAAACGTCTTAACGATCTTATTCTCCTCCACATCAAGAATAGACAATGCAGAGTTAGTAGTACCAAAGTCGATACCGTAAATATATTTTTTCAATGGTGTTTGTTTGAGTGTTATGGCATGACAGGTCCCGATAATAATAATGACGCATAGCAAACAGTCTAAATGTAGTGCTACACGTAAAAAAAACGGAGAACACATCGCTCTACGCTCTGCCGCTCTCCGCTCTCTTTTTGTGCCCCAGACGGGAATTGAACCCGTACTCGCATTACTGCAAACAGGATTTTAAGTCCTGCGCGTCTACCAATTCCGCCACCAGGGCTCCTGGCCACTTCCGGTAGAGAAAGTGTACTGCAAAAAAAAACCAAACCTAAAAGGTTTGG
>CANBQQ010000394.1 GCA_947371715.1 Flavipsychrobacter stenotrophus | reverse complement strand
CTTCCAGGCCTCTGCGAGAAGATCTTACCTGCAATTCCTGTTTCAGGCATTGCAAATACCTATACAACCCTCTTACTGGGATTTTCAGTACAAGGTCAACTACAAGATCAGCAAGAAGTTATCGTTCTATACGTTAGCTATCGGAGCTATAGATAATTTCAGCTTTCTCACTCCAAACAACCTGACCCCTGAGAATGTATACATCCTCCACGCAAACCCCTTGATCAAACAATGGAGTTATACAAATGGTTATGGCTTAAAAAAACTAATAGACAAGGGCTACTGGAATCTCACCTTCAGCCGTAATATGCTGAACAATCAGCTCGATAAATACCTGGATAACCAAAATCCTGTTGAAGCAGACCGCACATTAAGAATACATTCTACCGAAGGCGAAACCAAACTAAGATTTGAAGTAAATAAATTTTATAGCAGATGGAGCTACAGCTATGGCGCAATGGCACAAAACGACGATTACACAAATGAACTTTACCTAAAATACAGAAATGCTGTCACAGACAGTGTTGGCAACTTAGTGCAACCAGCCATTATTATCCGCGGCAACACCAGCGTTAACTTCTTTAAATACGGCCTGTTTGGTCAGGTAGCCGCTAACTTCTTCAATTCAAAACTGAACATTTCTCTTGGTCTGCGCACCGATGGCAACACTTTTATGACGGATGGCAACAACATAACCAAACAAATGTCGCCAAGGTTATCGGCTTCATATACCATCACCGATCAGCTGAAACTAAACGCATCGGTTGGCCGATACTACAAAATACCAACCTACACCATACTTGGCTATACCGACAGCACAGGTAATTACGTGAATAAAGCAGCAGACTACATAAGCAGTAACCATTACGTAGCAGGACTGGAGCTATTACCAAAGTGGCAGGGTTCAAGGCTTACGCTTGAAGGATTTTACAAACAATATGGCAACTACCCTATTTCAAGGCGCGACGGCATATCGCTTGCCAATAAGGGCGGAGACTTTAATGTGCTGGGTAACGAACCGATAAGTTCTACCGGCAAGGGACGCAGCTACGGATTGGAATTCCAATTTCAGCAGAAGTTGACAAAGAACTTTTTTGTGATCTTATCATATACCTTGTACAAGAGTGAGTTCACCAACAGCAACAATAAATATGTAGCGGCCTCTTGGGATAACGGCAACCTGCTTTCATTCATTGGCGGCTACAAGTTCAAACACAACATAGAGCTTGGCGTAAAGTTCCGCTACCAGGGCGGCGCACCTTACTCACCTTTCGACATTGCAGCATCGCAGGCGAACTACAGCACCCTGGGAACAGGAGTAATTGACTATGGACAATTTAATGCGCTAAGACTAAAGGCGTTCAACTCTATGGACATCAGGCTGGATAAAAAATGGAACCGCAAGAAATGGAGTTTCGACCTGTATATGGACATTACCAATGCCTATGCAAGTAAACAACCTGCTACACCAACCTTTACATTCAAGCGCACAGAAGATAACAAAGACTTCCTGACCACAGATGGTAAGCCCCTAAAGGCAGATGGCAGTAACGGAATTCCACTACTCCTGGATAATGCCAGTGCTGTTGTTATACCTACATTAGGATTTATAATAGAGTTTTAATTTTGTTTATCATTAATTGATTTACTTTTGTGGGGTTGAACCGCATCATTGCCATATCGTGCCTGATAGTTTATCTATTCACAACAACTGAACTACACCAGTTGTTGAAACTACCTGTGCTGGCACATCACTATCAGGAACATAAACAAATAGACAGCGATATCACTTTCTGGCAGTTTATGAGCATGCACTACTCACAGCCCGATGACCATGATGCAGATCATGACAAGGATATGAAGTTGCCATTCAAAACAGATGACGGCTGCATGTCGTTTATTACAGCTGTATATGTAGCCCCAATAGTTGCGTCAATGCCAATAGCATCGACCAAACCTGTTTATCGTTCAGAAAAGAAAGAACATTTCCAAAAGCAGGTATGCCTGCAATCATCCTTCCTTGCCAGTATTTGGCAACCTCCACGTACTTGCTGATAAATGCAGCCTTAGTTTTTCAAATTGTTTGTTCATGCCGGTTTAACGCCGACCGACATCCGATGTTTCTCAAAAAAACCTCTCAGACTATAATTAAAATGACGGTCAGTAACCATACTAACGGATCGGCATGGCGGCACATTTGAGTACTTTCAAACACCCTGCATGTATAGCAAGCGTGTCGTTTTGAATGTATATTCGTTACTATTAGCAGTACATTGCTGGTAGTCAATCCTTAAATTCAATATACCTAACAATAGAATTTATATGCTTAACGCAATAATAGGGTTTGCCATAAAAAACAAACTTATAATAGGGCTGTTTATCATAGCGCTTATAGGATATGGCACATATGAACTCACGCGGCTGCCCATAGATGCAGTACCCGACATCACCAATAACCAGGTACAAGTAATTACAATAGCACCATCTTTCGGCGCAACTGATATAGAAAGACTGGTTACCTTCCCTATAGAGCAGGTGAACAACAACATAGCCGGACTAAAAGAAATAAGAAGCTTTTCGAGGTTCGGCTTATCGCTGGTAACTATCGTCTTTGATGACGAAACCGATATATACTGGGCCCGCCAGCAAGTGGCTGAGCGATTACAAAAAGTGCAAACAGACATACCTGCAGATATCGGCAAACCGGAACTCGGCCCGGTTACAACAGGATTGGGAGAGATATACCAATATGTAGTGCGCCCAAAAACAGGATACGAAAACAAGTACACCGCTACAGAACTACGGACCATACAAGACTGGATAGTGCGCAGGCAACTGCTGGGTGTAAAAGGAGTGGCCGAGGTAAGCAGTTTTGGTGGCAATCTCAAGCAATATTCGATAGAGGTGAATCCGGGAAAATTACTCTCCCACGGCATCACGGTCAACGAGGTATACAAAGCACTGGAAAGTAACAATCAGAATACCGGTGGCGCGTATATAGAGAAAGGTCCATCAGTGCTCTATATAAGGAGTGAAGGTCTGGTTGGCAGCATTGAGGATATCAATAACATTGTAGTCAAGAACCTGTCCGATGGCACTCCCCTGTTCATTAGAGACATAGCCGATGTAAAAATAGGTGCCGCTACACGCTATGGGGCAATGTGCTTTAATGACAAGGGAGAAGTAGCCGGTGCAGTGGTGATGATGGTAAAGGGCGGCAATAGCAGCGAGGTAATTAAAACCGTAAAAGACCGCATGGCCCAGATACAGAAGACACTACCCGAAGGAGTGGTAGTAGAACCTTTTCTGGACAGAAGCAAAATGGTGAATAACGCAATAGGCACCGTAGAGAAAAACCTGGAGGAAGGTGCACTGATCGTAGTGTTTGTACTGGTACTCTTCCTTGGTAATTTCAGGGCAGGGTTATTAGTCGCGTCGGTAATTCCTCTGGCAATGTTGTTTGCCGTTATAATGATGAACCTGTTTGGTGTAAGCGGTAACCTGATGAGTCTTGGCGCACTGGATTTCGGTCTGATAGTAGATGGCGCTGTAATCATTGTGGAAGCAGTCATGCATCAACTGACCCATAACAGAGGCCATAAAGGTGCTGCAAACATATCGCAACAGGAGATGGACATTGCTGTTGGTAAGTCTGCCGGAAAGATGATGAATAGTGCGGTGTTTGGTCAGATCATCATTCTTATAGTATACCTGCCCATATTTACGTTGCAGGGAATAGAAGGGAAGATGTTCAAACCTATGGCACAGACGGTAGCCTTTGCTCTGGTGGGTGCTTTTCTGTTATCACTCACCTATGTGCCTATGATGAGCGCGTTGTTCCTCAGTAAAAAAGCAAAGCACAAGCCCAATTTTTC
>CANBQQ010000393.1 GCA_947371715.1 Flavipsychrobacter stenotrophus | reverse complement strand
ATACTACCCCGGCTACTATGCCCTTGGTTTACCCGTATTTGATTATAAATTATTTCTGGATAAACAGGCAACCGAAGTCTACCTGCCGGGCCCCAACATATGGATACCCTATTTTGAGTTTGACAGAATCATAAAGAATCTTTATCCTTCCAACGGATAAACATACCTAAGCATTTCTTCCAGTTGCGTACGCTCGTTGCTCAGGCGTGGCACCTTATGCTGCCCTCCCAACTTACCTTTATCTTTCAGCCATTTCTTAAAGCCATCTTTAGGCATCTGATGCACTACAGGCATACGCAAAGCAATGTCCTTATGGCGCTTAGCTTCGTAGTCTGAATTTATGGCCTGTAGTGATTTATCGAGCAGCGTTGTAAATAACTCCAGTGATACCGGCAGATGTTCAAACTCTATTATCCACTCATGGCCACCGTTACTTTCGCCGGTCATATAAAGTGGAGCAGCAGAATAATCTACTACTGAAGCCCCAGTCTCTGCACAGGCTATGGCAATAGCATTATCGCTATTATCTACTATAACCTCTTCGCCAAATGCATTGATGAAGTGCTTTAAGCGACCGGTTACTTTAATACGGAATGGCGCCAGAGACGTAAATTGAACAGTATCACCTACCAGGTACCGCCACAGTCCACCATTAGTGCTAATGACTATCGCATACTGCTTATAGGTCTCTACTTCTTTCAAAGTCAGTGTTTGCGGATGTTCTTTACCATACTCTTCCAGCGGCATGAACTCATAAAATATGCCGTGGTTGAGGAACAATAACATACCATCTTCATCTTCCTTATCCTGCGCAGCAAAAAAACCTTCAGATGCATTATAAGTTTCCCGATAATGCATATTGGGGGTTGGTATGAACTGCTCAAACTGCCTGCGGTATGGAGTAAAGTTAACTCCACCGTGTATATACAATTCAAGGTTAGGCCATATGTCTAACAGGTTTTTTGTGCCTGTTATTTCAAATATACGCTTGATGAGTACTGTGGTCCAGGTTGGTACACCGGCTATGTAGGTTACGTTTTCTTTAATGGTACTGTGCGCCATGCGCTCGATCTTTTCCTCCCACTCAGCCATTAACGCGATTGACATCTCGGGCAAACGGAACATTTTACCGGCGAACGGCATATTTTGTAATGTAACAGCCGATATATCACCAAAAAAAGACGCCGCATTCAACTGATTGATCTGGTGGCTGCCACCCAACACAAGACATTTGCCTGAAGTAATATTAGAATCGGGATTGTCTTTAAGATATAATGCCAGCACATCTTTGCCGCCCCTGAAGTGATTATCATCGAGCGACTCTTTACTTACCGGTATGAACTTACTCTTATCACTGGTGGTGCCACTTGACTTTGCAAACCAAGTGATGGGGGAAGGCCAAAGTATATTTTGCGTTCCTTCGAAAATACGCTGTATGTAAGGCTTTAGGGTTTCGTAATCATTGATAGGCACATTCTTCTGAAAATCGGCAATACTGTCGATATGTTCAAAATCGAACTTTTTGCCATACTCGGTAAACTGAGCGGAACCAATGAGATGATTAAATACCTGCTGCTGAGTATCTATAGGATTATGCATGAAATTATCAATTGCGCTTTGGCGCAATTTGATAAAACCTTTGAATGCAGGACTGATTAAGATACTCATGGATTATTTTGAAAATTAGTTAATTAATGGCTGAAGGGATATTACAAAATATCGTCGAGCTTATCTAACGTATCGGTGGACAGAGTGCTCTTACCCCCTACCTGATTAGTATAGTTCTTCCGCCTGAGCACAAAGTTCTGCCCAAGGTAAACCTTTCTCACCTGTTCATCTTCAGCCAGTTCTTCGGCGGTGCCAGCTTTGAGTATCTTACCTTCAAACAACAGGTAAGCCCTATCTGTGATAGACAGTGTTTCCTGCACATTGTGATCGGTAATGAGGATACCAATATTTTTGAACTTTAAAGTGGCTACAATGCTTTGAATATCTTCCACCGCAATAGGATCGATACCGGCAAAAGGCTCATCGAGCAAAATAAATTTAGGATTAACAGCTAATGCGCGGGCTATTTCCGTACGCCGACGCTCTCCCCCGCTCAATACATCACCATTGCTCTTGCGCACATGGCTTAGCCTGAACTCTTCCAATAGCTCCTCCAGCTTGTGCATTTGTTCCTTCCGTGACAGCTTTGTCATTTCCAGAACGGCCAGAATATTGTCTTCTACAGATAGTTTACGGAAAATGGATGCTTCCTGCGGAAGATAGCCAATACCCTTATTGGCCCTCTTATACATGGGCAACTTGGTAATATCCTCATCATCGAGAAATACACGACCACTATCGGGTTTTACCAATCCTACCACCTGGTAGAATGACGTTGTTTTACCGGCACCGTTAGGACCTAATAGTCCCACTATTTCGCCCTGGCTTACCTCGAAAGACACATTGTTGACAACAGTGCGCTTGCCGTATTGCTTGACTAAATTTTCGGTGTGTATTCTCAACTGCGGAATTTTGTGTAAAAATAATAAAAATGAGACTGAGAGTGAGGTAAAAACTTGAAAGGCAAACGTTAAATCATCTGAGCAGAAATAAGCTCCGTTTAAACAAATAATGTTCCGACTGCATTGGCAGCCGGAACATTTTATAGATAATAAGTTGCTATTATTTACTTACCACAAATTTCTGTGTAGTGTTGCCTTCTGCTGTGTGTAACTGAAGGATATACACGCCTGCCGGCAATTCTGATACAGAATAAGAAAGATCATTTGCACCCTTAACAAGGCCGTTACCTGCTATAGTAGCAATAGTTCTACCTGTAAGATCTGAGATAATAACACTTGCATCAGCTGTAGTAGCAAGATTGAAGGTAATGTGCACCAGATTGATAGCGGGGTTAGGGAAGATATTCAGGCCTGATGTAATAGTCTGAGCGTCATTTACGCCGGTGGTAGCGCCTGAGGTTGTATAGTATCTTGCCTGATTGAGATGCAACATACCGGTACCTGTAGTGTCAAGGTCAATGATCATTAGCGGAGTGCGTATGCCTGGCGCATACCAGCTATACGACTCAGTACGCGAACTGCTCATTGGAACACCACCAAAAACGATATCCTCATGAGTTACGGTGTGCACTCTCAGCGCATTGGAATAAGTACCTGAAGGTAACACGAGCGTACCATATGCATCAGCAGTATTGCTGTCTACGAAATCTATAGAAGCTCCGCTGAAAGGTACTGATGCTGTATCGACCCAAGAATTGTTATAAGTGAAAGGGAAGCGGATAAAATCTTTGGGATCAGTAAAATGGATAAAATCACTACCTGAGTGGCCGCCAATAGCAGTGACTTTAGCTGCACTTGTGACTATGTAGGTATAATCACTACCGTCGAAACTGGCAAGGTTAGCACCCGAAAATGAGTCGCAGTAAGGCGTAGACGTACATGACAGGAATCTAGTGGTATCAGTAGCTGTGTCAACGACAGATCCGAAATTCCAGGTAACTGTAGCGCCGGATGCGCCAACAGCCACACTATTAGAATCAAGTAAATGGGCAACATTTACATCTCCGGCAAGAGGAGTGTTGGTTGCTGCAATAAGCGTTGGCTGGGCAGTGGCGGCAGCGATAGAGGCGATGGTGATCGCGACAGATAGTACTACTTTTTTCATGTTGTTCTTGTTTTTTTGATTTTGAAGAACAACATTGCAAGCGCTATGCCAAAAGCATTTTGCAAAAGTTAAAGAATTTCAAAAGTGCTTTTTCTGTTATATCCACCACTTGCTGTTATACTCTGCCACCTCAGTTACAGCACCTGGTTTTGGCAGGAACAACTTTATGCCTTTTTCTTCTGAATGTTTGATAGTGGTTTGAACCG
>CANBQQ010000392.1 GCA_947371715.1 Flavipsychrobacter stenotrophus | reverse complement strand
AATTTACCATCTCCATTGATGTCTGCAATAGTAAGCGCAACAGGCGTAATACCGGTACCCAATGTCGCACTTGCATTTAAACTTGTGTCCTGCGCACCAAATGTCAAATTCGATCCTGAACTTGTATTATGGAATACTACTATTTTGTTATATTGATTGGCAGTCAACAAGTCAGAGTCCGTAACCGCTACCGCAATATCTACTAACCCATCATTGTCAAGATCTCCCAATTTTAATTGCTCTGGGTAACCAGTCCTGCGACTAGCATAATTGTAGTCACCAGGATTTGATGGTAATGAGTATGTATTCGTAAGAGCATTGTAGTTAGAATTATGCGCGGCGCGCGTTCCATTTCCTGCAGCTGTTGATATGTTATTAGGTGCCGAAAATACTATTGCACCGCCAGTAGTAGAGATATTCCTGAACAGATTCAATTGCCTGCTGTGGTGATCAGATACTACTATATCTGCTTTACCATCACCATTCATATCTCCTGCTGCCAGGCTGATAGGCGATGAGAACGTATCATACATGAATACAGTAATGGCAGTATCAAACGAGTTCATACCGATATTTACAGTAGGCGCATAATTATAGTTATTTTTGAAAACGATCAGTCGGCCATGCTTTTGATCATCATTCGGTGTAAAGCCACGCACAGTAGCTGTGTCCCTTACGCCTGTCATGACAGCCGCAATATCGGGTCGGCCATCTCTGTTATAGTCAGCAACAGCTATTTCACTTGGCAAAATTCCGGCACACGCCAGGTCGAACCTTGTAGCGAAAGATACAGCACCTGATGTTGATGTATTTCTCAAAACAGAAACTTGCGCAGCACCAGCTCCGGCGGTAATTACATCCAGCTTACCGTCGCCATCCATATCTGCAAGGCGGCAGCTTATTGGTGCCGCCGATGTTCTGAAAGCAACCGGTGCTGCATAAGAAGCCTGATTTACCCTGCCATAAGTAGAAGTATTTCTGTACACAAGTACGGAATCAACACCTGTTGAAACAACTACCAGGTCAGGCTTACTATCACCGTCAATATCACCATATTCCACAGAATATGCACCACCTGCTGCTGTGTTTGAATTAAATATATTATATTGAACTAGAGCGAAAGGTGTACTAGTGTAAGTAGCTTTAATAAACGAAGTACTGTCAAACACCGGTTTTGGTGATGGCATAATAAATGAAGACAATTTAGAAGTATTGTCTAAAACATATATCGGAGCATTTGTAGCACCTACCGGCACTGTAACTGTAAGTGCAGAAGAGGAAGCTGTTACCGGCCCCACCTTTACCGCACCGAAGTATACAGTATAATTACCTGCTAACGTGCTAAAAGTACCATTGATAACAAATGAGCTACCTGGTATCAAACTAGATGTTCCTGTAATAGAGGTAAGTGTTGGCGCAACGTTTGTAAGTACGGTTACCGGGGTGGTAGCAACACCATCAACACATGCATGATTTGATACAGTATAAGTTAATGTTTCATTTCCCGGAGCCACACCACCAACAACACCTCCGCTGGTAACAGTAGCTATCGAGCCTGAAGAAAGGGACCAGGTAGCTGTATAAGCGCCATAAAGATCAAAGTCGGTTGTAAAGTCTGTACCGGTAAACGATATGCTCTGTCCGACATGTACAGAACTATATGTTCCTGTTATGCTTGGAACCATTGCGCGCACCAGGTGAACATTGATTCGAACTGTGTCGCTGGACGTACCATCATCAACCGTTATTTTAAATGACCTGATACCATAGGCACCAGGACCATAACCACTAAATGCAGTTCCCGAGGGCGATAAAGTACCGGGACCAGATGCAACCGGTGTGGTCAAAGTAACGGAGCCAATAGCACCACCTCCTGACACAAGGGATGGACCGTCAGTTACCGTTATGTTGTCTGTGCCATCAGCATCTGTAAAATGCAACAGGTTATCAATACTGAAAGATGACACCGATGCGCAGACAGTAGTATCGATCACATGGCGAGCAAAAACAGGTGCAGCTGCCCTTGAGGTCGTTCCACTCATCACAAAGAATATCGCCAGCACAAAAGCAAATGACCTGGTCATATGCTTTAACCGAAGGAAGGGGTAATTTTTGCTCATAAACGCAGAGTATTTTTTAATCATGTTTACAATTTAATGTACCAGTTACTCACAAAGCCAAAAGTCAATATCAACAATCAATTTTAATCAAATCTTTACCATTTACAGCAACTAATTTCACCGCGGATCATGGACCCACCTGTGAAAATATAGCAATAACGAGACAAACATAGCGAAAAGGTTTCATTCTAAAAAGCTTACACCCGACGAAGAGTTGTTATTGAATAGTTAATAGACTGTTAATTAGTTGATTTAAAATCACTATAAGTAACAAATGTCTCCAAAATTTTAACAAAAAACATAATTTTCATTTATCCGGAAGTGCCTAAAATAAAGGCTTTCAGTGCTAATTCACATAAAAACTGAAATTGTGGAAAACTAATTTGTCGGATCAAAAAAATGAAACGCATCTTCGTAGTTTTTCCGAAATTGATCACGTAAATTTAACCTACTAAGACCCGCATTTATTCTATCTGACAGGCAATCACTTACAAATAATCTAATTCCCGCATCCATTCTGTCAAAATTAATCGACGGTTAATATTTATCACTGAAGAATTTGCTTCTGTTGTCGTGCTATTATTTGTTGTAACAAGCTGACGGTTGGATACTTGTTCGCCCCTTTAAAATAGCTTTGACCGAATAGTAATTTTTAACAGAAAACGAATAGCTCACCCTTTTTCTCCCCCATAAATAACCACCTCTAAGACAGCAATTCACAGGGCTTTAAACCCGTTACCCGCTTAAATGCCGTACTGAAATGTGATATACTGCTGTAGCCAAGTGTTAATGCCACATCGGTCACAGATATACCTCTCACTTTCAGCATATCTTTCGCTTTATTGATCCTTATCTCTTGCTGGTATTCGTGTATTGTCTTTCCGGTAAGTGCCTTGAACCCTTTTTTTAGATAACATTCGTTCATCGCCACCATTCTCGAAAGCTCCCGTATAGTGGGTGGACGTCCATCTATGTTCTCAATGATCGTACAGGCTTCAAGTATTTTCTCCCGTTCGCTATCATAGGCCAGGAAACGGCATGCCGGCACTTCTGCAACAGTTACAGGTGTGTTGATATGACTTAATGCAGCATCAAGCAAACTTGCTGCAAGCCTGCTACGCAAAAGCAAGCCTGTAAAGGCGTCCGTTGGTTCTGCTGATCGCAGATCATTGAGCAATGCCAGAGAAACCCCTTCTATTGAAAACTGAAGTACAGCAGATCTTTTAGTAGAAAAATAGACATTCCCTGCAAGTGCATCTTCAGGAAATTGTTCAAAAAATGATGGGAAAAACTGAACGGAATAAGCTACCGCATTCTCTGCGGCAGTATCGCTGTAAGTAAGGTAACAAAGCTGTAGCGAAAAGTTCTTATCATCTATAGGATAAACATATAGTTTACCGTGTTCTTCCGGTTGGTCATCTTCAGGAAAAGCAACATCAACCCATGTGGCATGTATATGTTCACTGATCTTTATCTGCTCAGCAAGCCCCTTCCTGGCATCCGCTCCCAGGAAATTATCCAACGGTCCTTGCTGCCGCTCTCTTATGTCAGCTACTTTACCCACTATACAAAAATAAGTGGGTTTGATGTGGCAAGTATCAGCCGAAAGTAAAATCTAGAATTAAATCTATATTATCTGGCGCCATTGGGGTCAATAAAGCCGGCTATTACCCACCATCTGAAGCGCTCCAGCATGTGAAACTTGCTCCACTGCCCTCTTATCAGGAAACCAAAACCATAAACAATGGCATATCCCCACTTGGC
>CANBQQ010000391.1 GCA_947371715.1 Flavipsychrobacter stenotrophus | reverse complement strand
ATAAGTAAACAATTATAGAAAGAGGTTGTCACGGTGTGACAACCTCTTTTAGTTTTACTTCGTGCCATCGAAAAGGCAACTCTGTAATAAATTGAGCAAAGTTGCTAGTCAAGATTCGTGTAAATTATAGTTTCATGACTTCCATCGTTGGTTTCATCTATCGAAATCGAACCGTTTTTTCTGTTGTAGGTTAATTGGCCAATAGCTGTAAAATGAGGATCATAAAACCCTCCATATACCAGATTTGACGAATTAGAACGTGCGGGATTAAATGACAACGTGAAGTGTGGTGTATAGCAGAAACCACTGACTACGTTCACCGAAAATACTGTGTCGGGCAGGCTATGGGTAACATTGCCATTGGAGTCCCAATAATGATATTCTCTTTTCCAGTGTCTGACGCCTGTTATTTCACTTGAGAATACTTCTGGTGATACGATAGTGACTGTTTTCTTAGTGATACTAAATGTATCATTATTTATCGTCTGGCTTACCGTATATGTACCAGGTGTGTAATAGATGTGATAGCATGTGTTACCATCCATTGTATCGCAATAGTTTGGATCATAGCCGGTGTTGTTGCATGTGGCACAAACAGTATTTTGAAGTCCATTGTTGTAATAAAGTGTCCTTACTCTGTTGCCAAAAAACCATGTAACCTTAGCGTCTGCCTTTGCATGGCTGGTGAAAGTCATTGTATCTCCACTATATATCGATCCCGAATACGAAAAGTCGTATCGAGGGGTGGCCGCTTTATGTGTGCAAGATCCGGCAAGTAGTAATATTGCCGATGCAGAAATTAAGGAGAATTTGCTTTTATTGGTTTTCATGAAATGCTTTGTTCATAATACTACTTAAAGTTAATCATACATCTTAACATTCCCTAAACAACATAACCCTGATATTTTACGTGTATATTAGTGTGCAATATACTCACCAACATCTATAGTCACGTTATTAAAAACGAACATGCAAATGGCAGTGTCATAGAGAAGGTAAATGGCTATATTGCTTAAATGTTAAAAACACCGCACAATACATTTTCATTAATTTAGTTTGTTCTTTGTGTGGAAATTTATTCTTTATTTTGACTTATCTATATGCAACAAAAAATAAAAAGTATACTCCAGGCTTCTATCGATGTGAAGCAGAAAATAGTTTCAGACCCCGCTATGATAGCTAAACTGGAAGAGGTCACTAATATTGTTACAACGGCATTTGCCAATGGCAATAAGGTGCTTTTCTGCGGTAATGGCGGTAGTGCGGCAGATGCGCAACACCTTGCTGCTGAATTCAGCGGCCGTTTTTATACCGACCGTAATCCATTACCATCTGAGGCGCTGCACTGCAATACATCTTATTTGACGGCAGTAGCAAACGATTACAGCTTTGACGTCGTATATAGTAGAATGGTAAAGGGCATGGGCCGTCCGGGAGATGTATTGATAGGCTTGAGCACATCGGGCAATTCTGTTAATATTATCAAGGCTATGGAGCAGGCCAGAGAGTTAGGCATGATAAGTGTAGGATTAACCGGTGAGAGCGGTGGTAAAATGAAGGGCATCTGCGATCATCTGCTCAATGCGCCCAGTACAGATACCCCAAGGATACAGGAGTCGCACATAACAATGGGACATATAATTTGTGAATTGGTAGAAGCAAGTTTGTTTAACGATAAGAAATGAGGAGGTAGCAAATGACTTTTCTGAATAATAGACCCGAAGTAGATAATTCCTGGACCCTGTTCCTGGATAGAGATGGTGTGATCAATGTAGAATCAGTAGGCTCCTACATTACCACATGGAGTGAATTTAAGTTTCATGATGGTGTGCTGCAGGCTATCAAAGACCTTAGCGGCGTATTTGGTAATATAGTTGTGGTTACCAACCAGCGTGGGGTAGGTAAGGAGATAATGACACTCTCTACATTGAAGGAGATACATGCCAATATGAAAGGTGTGGTTGCAGATAATGGCGGCCGTATCAACAAGGTTTACGCTTGTACGGCATTGGTAGATTCTGACCATAACCGCAAACCCAATGTGGGTATGGGCCACCAGGCGCAGCAGGATTTTCCTGAGATAGACTTTAAGAAGAGCATAATGGTAGGTAACAGTATGAGTGATATGGAGTTTGGTAAACGCCTGGGCATGCATACTATATTCCTTACCACCAAGTATAAAGCTGTAGAGCTACCTAACGATGTTATTGACGAGCAGTATACCTCACTCAACGAATGGGCGCAGGCACTACTGGCTACTGAAATGGTGACTAACTAGGCAGTAGAATTGGATTAATATTTATCAAAAACAAGCATGAATTAGGCGTTCTGCTTGTTTTTTTCGATTATAGAAACCCTATTTTATGTATATTGGCATCGGTATTATATTTCTGTCATTATTTGGTGGCAGAGCACAATAAAATAATAGTTATGAAAAGGCAGTATCAACAGGCTTTGGTGACCGCATCTTTGAGCTTGTTTTTAATGGGTGGCGCAGGCAGGGTAGAGGCTCAGACCGATCAGTTTGGTAGTAATAACCTGTACTACAATACCCAATATAACGACGGTAAGTACACAAATCCGCAGTACAATGACTATGTGTCTTACAACGATTTTTATGTGAATCTTGCACCTTATGGGCAGTGGATAGAAGATGCGCATTATGGCTACGTCTGGAGCCCTAATATGGATGTTAACTTCCGACCGTACTATACTGGTGGTCACTGGGCTTTAACTGACTATGGTAATACTTGGATATCAGATTATCCATGGGGTTGGGCTTGTTTCCATTATGGCCGCTGGACCTTCGACAGCTATTATGGCTGGTTGTGGGTGCCTGGTAACATATGGGGGCCGGCGTGGGTAAGCTGGAGAAGTGGCGTAGGCGTTTTTGGCTGGGCTCCGCTCGATCCTGAATACCAGTTCACAGCGTCTGACTTTAAAGCGTATCACAGTCCTAAAGACTGGTGGGTATTCTTACCGCCACAATATCTTTATGGTGGTAACTACTATCGCTATCTTACAGGGCCGTTTGGTAATAGCATAGCCAGTAAGGGTACAACGGTGTTAGATAATACCTATACCAGCAATGGCAATACTTATGTAGCAGGCCCTACCGCAAAGCAGGTGCAGGCCATGAGCGAAAAGCCGGTTCAGTTGTTTCATTTGTTCAATTCGGGCAGCCCGCGCGCATCGTATATACATAATGACATGATCAAAATGTATCGTCCTAATGAGATCAAAACCTCATTGGCGAATGGTGAAATAGCTGTGCCGCCTAATGTTATTGTTGCGCCTCGCCCGGTAGGTACTAAGGCGGTGGCAGTTAACATCAACTCAGGTGCTGTGCCTGCATTTAAGAACGACGTGAAGAGCATACCTGTATCTCCTGTGCTGAGTCCCGTTCCGGCGCAAAATACCAACGTTACCAACAGCGCAAAGACCGCAGAAGTAATAAGAGCTGATAAGAACACCTACCAGTCCAGCGTAAAGGTACCAGAGCCTCAAAGGCCAAGGCAGTCGTCCAACGGTATTGTTAAACCACCGGTAAAACCATTACCTCAACAGCAGTCTCAGACACCTGAGCCTGTAACAGTAACTAACAGGCAGGAAGAAACAAAGGCTACCATAAGGCAGCACGCAGACCCTATCCCCGTGCAGCCCGAGCAAGCGCAACCTAAGCCTGAACCAATACCTTCGCAGCACCCCGAGCCAATAAAACCAGATGGTAAATAAATTTATATCGATCGTTAAAAGTAAAGCCTCCCATCGGAAGGCTTTACTATTTATACAACATCTGTACCTATTTCGATAATAATACCAAATACACCTCTATTTTACACGTTTGAATACATCAACCACTCTCCTCCTTTTGAAGGAGGAGTACC
>CANBQQ010000390.1 GCA_947371715.1 Flavipsychrobacter stenotrophus | reverse complement strand
CTGTAGGCACTTTGCCGAAAGGGATAGACTTGGTATCAGTTACCGTTCTTTCCGTATGCGGGGTAATCGAGATCGGGTATTCCATATTATCGGTTTTTAACTGTTTACGATCCCTCCGGCGCAGTCTCAGGAAATGCGGCGGCGGCTTTTTTGTCAATATTGTCTTTTGTTTCTTTATGTTGTTGTCTGTAACCCTTGTTCACCATGAACACACTGCCTACTATGGTTGCAAAAGCCAGCGCAGTGTATATATTAAGTTCCTCACCCAATAAAAAATAGCCCAGTACTACCGCCACCAACGGATTGATATAAGCATAGATGGTAGCTATACCCACCGGCAACTTACTGAGGCAATACATATAGGCGCCATAACCCAGCACTGACCCGAATATGATCAGGTATACCAGCGACAACAGACCCTCCTTGTTATATAATTCTACGTGTTTCAGATCATCTACCGCAGGGCTTATCACCAGCATAAACAAACCACCGAACAACAACTGCAGCCCTGAATTGAAGAATGGATTTACAGGATTCACGTTCTTCTTATTCACTATGCTACCCATTGCCCATGATGCTGTGGCCAGCAACACAGCCAATATTCCCATCAGGTAGCCTGTATCAGACAATGCCGCAAGGTTCTGCCTGAAGATCAGAGCGACACCGCAGGTACCTAGCAACATGCCCACGCCTATCAGGGTATTGAATTTCTCCTTCTGAGATGACATCAGGTTAAATGACACCGCAAACAAAGGCATAGCCGAGCAAATGAGTGCAGCTACACCGCTGGGCACTGTTCGCTCACCCCAGGTCACACAACCGTTACCCACAGTCAGCATCAGGAAGCCTACCAGCATTTGCCTCAGAATGTTCTTCGCCGATATGTCTTTATTCTTATTGGCCATCAGCGCAATCATCACTAAAATAATTCCGGAAACCACCTGCCTTACCCCTGCAAAAAGAAATGCAGGATAGTGCATCACGCCCACCCTTAGTGCCAGGTAAGTGGTGCCCCATACTATGCAAACAAAAACAAGGGCTATATATGCTTTGGTGGTAGGTGTCATTAAGAGGTTTCTTTTCCGTTACAAAAGTGAAATGATTTTCCGAAATAAAACAGACACAATTTTCGTATTTTTGACCATAACAGTTTATTTAATGAAGATTGTTTTTAAAGGTAAAAGCGACCATCTGTACTTACAGATCGCGGAAACATTCCAGAAACAAATACTGGATGAAGTATTGAAGATCGGCGATAAGCTGCCATCAGTACGGCTTCTGAGCAAGGAGCACGCTATAAGCGTGAGCACCATTCTGCAAGCATACTATCACCTCGAAGCAAAAGGGCTGGTAGAATCACGCCCGCAAAGTGGTTACTATGTCAGCTTCAATCCATCGCGCTTTCCCCGTAAAATAGAGAAGAGCGACCCTATACAGGTGGTGAAGAACAAAAATGTAGAGGCCATAATTGGCGAGGTCTATGATGATCTGGCGATGGATGGTGTGGTAAAGTTCTCACTAAGTGTGCCATCGCCAGAAATACTTCCTCTTGCCCGGCTCAATAAGTCTATGATACAGTCTCTGCGCGATCTTCCGGCCAATGGAACCTCTTATGAAAAGATACAGGGCAACGAAGAACTCCGCAGGCAGGTAGCCCGTTGGAGCATGCACTGGGGTGGCCATTTACAGGCCGATGATCTGGTAACAACAGCAGGCTGTATGAATGCGGTCTCCTATTGTCTGCAAGCCATTACCAAACCCGGCGATACCATTGCAGTAGAAAGCCCTGTGTATTTTGGCGTACTGCGCTTTGCGCAAAGTATTGGGCTTAAAATACTCGAATTACCAACCGACCCCGATACAGGTGTAGACCCCGACGACCTTAGAAAAGCATTGGAACAGCACGATATAAAGGCTTGCTTCTTTGTTACCAACTTCAGCAACCCAACAGGTTATTGTATGCCCGATGAACAAAAAGAAGCTATTGTAAAACTACTATCCAAACATGGCGTACCACTTATTGAAGACGACCTGTATGGTGATGTATATTTCGGCAACAAACGTCCACGTTCGTGCAAGAGCTTTGATGAGGAAGGCAATGTACTTTGGTGCAGCTCTATATCTAAAACATTGGCACCGGGCTACCGTGTTGGCTGGGTAGCACCCGGCAAGTATATTGATAAAATAAAGAGCCTTAAACTATACCATTGTATTACCTCAGCTACAGCACAGCAGGCTGCTATCGGCAGCTTCCTTGCTACAGGCAGGTACGAGCAGCACCTGCGCAAACTAAGACAAACATTACACACAAACAGCCTTCAATTTACCCGTGCTATTGGCGAGTACTTCCCTGAGGACATAAAACTAAGCACTCCCAAGGGTGGATTCATTTTATGGCTGGAATTGGCCGAACATATAGACACCTACCAGCTCTACCAGGAGGCTATGCAGCAGAAGATCAGCTTTGCCCCCGGCACCATGTTTACCTTACAAGACCGTTATCAGAACTGTATGCGCCTAAGCTATGGCATGCCATGGTCTGCAGAGGTGGAGCAGGCACTTAAAAAACTGGGTGGATTGGTGAAGAAAATGAATGGCTCAATGGCTTAATGCCTCAATGGCTCAATAACCTTTGAGTCACCTATAGCAGGAACCACAGCGAAAAATGGAGTCTTAAAAAGAAGAAAGGGTTTGCATTGCTGCAAACCCTTTCTCTTTATGAATAACTATTGATATTAATTATCACCTTCTTCTTTTGGAGCCTTTGCACCTGCTGGGTCTGGTTCATCATCCGCTTCCTGACGAAGATTCCTTTCCTGCTGGTCCATAGAACCCGGCATAGCACTGTTGAATATTACACGACGTGTAGGCAAGTCACCAATGATACGGAATTCTGTACGACGGTTCAACTGACGAGCTTCAGGAATGTCGGTCTTACCATCTGCACTAACTTCTACTGCAACCTGGTTCTTCTTACCAAAACCCTTAGCGGTCATTCTCTGCCTTTCAACACCATTCTTTTCCAGATAATCTAACACAGACTGCGCACGACGCTGAGAAAGAGGAAAGTTATATTCATCTGTACCCTTACCATCTGTGTAAGAATAGATCTCAACCTGTATTGATGGATTGTCCTTCATGAAGTTTACCAGTGTATCCAATGATGCAACTGACTCAGCACGAAGTGTAGCCTGATCGTAGTCGTAGTAGATGTTGCTTACGCTGAAGCTGTGCTTGATGCTATCTAAGTAGATAGTAACATGTACTGTATCATCAGCATCAGAACGCTTAACAGACATAGTACTTACTGTAGCGCGAGATGATGTGTAACCTGGCTTATCCGCAGTAAGAACATACGAATGATTACGTGTCATGTTGAAGATGAAGTTACCGTCTTCTGAACTATAAGTAGTCATTTCAGATTTCTGGTCCAGCATTTTCACTACAGACTGTGGCATAATGCTTTGGTCTTTCTTGCTCAATACTTTACCGATGATCACCAAACGTGGTTCGTATTGTATTCTCCAGATATCATTACAGCAAGTTGGGTTCTTCAATGCAATAGTACCGATACGATTAGATACGATGTATGCATCTGGCTTACCTACCGGATCTTTGATGAAGTAGAACTCATCAGCAGATGTGTTGAAAGGATAACCCATGTTCTGCACCTTAGAGTAACGTGAAGGACCACCATCAGCTACGTTGATATCAAAACCACCGAAAGACTTACGGCCGTTAGAAGCGAAGTACAACTTGCCAACACGTGTATCGTAATACGGAGTCAACTCATCCTGCTTGGTATTGATCGCCTTACCACAGTTCTGCGGACGACGGAAAGTACCATTTCTAGGATCGATAACTGAATACCAGATATCATAACCACCACGGCTC
>CANBQQ010000389.1 GCA_947371715.1 Flavipsychrobacter stenotrophus | reverse complement strand
CCTGCCGTAATACCACCGGTCACTTCAATCCATTCATCAGATACAATACCTGTAGTAATGATTACCGTGTCTATCTTCTTGCCATGCTGCACCTGCACCCTATTTCCTTGTAACACATAGGTATGAGGTATCAGCAATACGCCTTCTTTCTTGTTGGTAATGATATTGGCTTGCAGCTGCGTACCCGGTATCAGTCCCGGCAGTTCTTTGACAAATCTTGCCTCTACTTTATACGACTGTGAAGATTCATTAAAGTGCGGATACAACTTACTGATGGTCGCTTCATACGTTTTGTTCTTCTGGGTATTCAACTCTACCAGCACCTGCTGACCCAGTTTTATCTTGGAAATACTTCCTTCATCCACATCAAGGTTGATAACTATAGAATCAGGATTCCCCAGCTGCGCTACCTGGTCGCCGCGCTTCACCAGGTCGCCCTGCTTCTTAAATATCTGGTACACCTTGCTCATGCCTATTGCCTTCAATTCATAGAACTGGTTACCAGCCTGCGCGTTCTGTAATTGAGCACGGGTATTGGCAAGATCCTGCCTTACCTTATTAGCAGTAACCCTGTAGTTCTCTACCGCAGCATTGTAATTACTAAGCGATGACTGATAGTTGAGCCTGGCATTATCTACATCCTGCTTCGATACAGAATTGGTTGTCAGCAATCTTTCGTTACGTGCCAGCGTGGTGGAGTCTGTGGTCTTCTTAGCGCGCGCTGCATCTATCTGCGCCTGCACTTGCAGCAGCTGCGGTGAGTTATCGCTATTCGCCCCTATAGCCGCATACTGCACATTATTCTGCGCTATCTGCACCTGTGTATTTTGCTGCCTGTTATCTAATGAGAACAATACCTGCCCGTCCTTCACCAGGTCATTTTCTGTTACAAGGCTCTTCACTATAAATCCGTCTGATATAGAGGTAAGCGTGTACGCGTCCTTAGGCTCTATACTACCCGATGCAAATACAGCTTCCGTAACAGGCCCTGTCTTAGGCATCACCTCATCGTACTTAGGTTTGCACGATGTAACAAAAAATATGGCCAGCGCCGGCAACGCTATACCCATCGCTATTCTTGGTGAAATTTGTTGCAACTTGGTCTTCATAAAATACTATTCTAAAAATTAAAGTCTATGACTATTTGCTATTTATATTATTCCCTCTACGACTTACGACTATAACTCCAGTTGCCTGATCTTCACCTGGTACAATTGCACCAGCATATCAGACAAGCTGTTCAGGTACTGATTCTGATACCCTATATAATCCGAGAACGCATTCAGCCTGTCATCCAATGATGAAACACCCTCTGCATAACGGTTAGATATGTGGCTATAATTGTCGAAAGATAGCTGCATCACCTCATCGGTCTTTTCCAGCAATGCTACCGTCTTTCTGTAATTCAGTCTCAGGTTTTCATCATTCACTACCGACTGCTTTTGCGCACTCTCGTACTGCATCTTCCGTTCATCAACCGTTATCTTATTCCTCCGGCTCTGGAAGTATCTGCTGCCACCATTGAACAAATTCCATGATGCTCTCAACGACCAGTATTGTGCAGGATACCACTCCGGACCACCACTGCTGAATGGTTCAAACTTATTATCGTTCTGCTGTTTGGTATTGCTGTATAACACTGAAAGAGTTGGCAGAAATGTGCTGTTGGAAGCCCTGTACTGACTGAGACTTATTTGTAGCGCACCATATGCCAGCTTCACTGCAGGATCATCTTTAAAACCATCCTCAGATGCTTTCATTGCACTCTGCAAGGTCCCTGTGATGATCAGAGAATCGCTCAATGACATGTCCAATAATGCTTTCAGATTATTCTTGGCCGTTTGTATCTGGTATTGCGCTGTGATATTGGTCTGCTGTGTCCTCGCCAGGTTTATATTCGCCACATCTACTGTAGCCTTACTAACTGTACCCGCGTTGAACTTATTGGTTACAGACGATAACACCGAATCAGATATCGATTCACTCCTTGCTGCCAGCCTTGCAGCCTCCGTCATTAATAATACCGAATAATATTGAGTAGCTATCTGCTGGTAAATATTCTTACGGGTACTGGCCAGTGAATCCTTACTCATACCCGCTGTGATCTTAGCCGTTCGCACATTAAACCATGTCTGTAAATTAAGCACATCCATTTGAGCAGTAATACCTGCAGTGTAGATATACTTCTGCCCAAACCGCACAGGCACATATGTCCCATCCGGCTTGCCCAATATGACACCCGGCAACAACGTAGTTTGCAGCGACATATTATCTGTATAGCTACCCGATGCGGCTACCGATGGTAATAGTGCGCCAACAGATTGCTTCCTTGCCAATCCCGATTTTGCGGCCTCATACTTAGCCAGTCTTATCGTTACGTTGTGTTCATCAGCATACTTCCACACATCCTCTACCGAGCTGAATGAAACCTGTGCACCGGCACCAGACACCATGCACACCACCATTATAACTGCACTCAACAATTGCTTATACATAACACTTGTTTCTTTTATTGTACTTTCTCTTTACTTATCACTAAATTCACTACCGCCTTTTCCAACGACTTACGACTTACGACTTACGACTTACGACTACACCATCATCATCGTCTTTATCCACACGGGTATCAACTTCTTTCTTTCCAGCATCAACTGCTTATAGCCTTCATCGTCTATGCCATTCTTTGCCTTGATCAATGGTGCTGCAGCAAAAGGGAATACAGTCAGCGAAATGATGTTCATAAACAGATGGAGCGGATGAATGTTCATTCCCTTCTTCTTCATCAAATCCTGGAACTGTTTCACAAATACCGAATTAGCCACAAGACTCGCCCTATCCAGCTTCTCTTTCAATGCTTCGGGGTTGTTATTAACCAGGTTCAGGATAAAGACAGGTATGCCTGGATTCACTATCAGCATATCCACATAATAGGTCACCAGCAGATCTACTTTCTCCTCCAGGCTTGTTGCAGGTTCATCCAAGATGCCTATTATACTGCCCATAAATAGTTGCAGGTTATCCAGCATTATTATTTCAAACAGCTTCTCTTTACTCCTGAAGTAATAGTTGATCAGCGCAAGGTTAAAACCGCTTTCCTCGGCTATATCACGCGTGCGTGTAGCGGCATACCCTTTGCTGGTAAATACCTTCCGCGCAGCCTCCTTTATCTTCTGCTCCGTACTCTCACTTTTCCCTATGTCTTCTTTTTCTTTCATCTTTAATACGATGCAAAGTTAAAATTAAAAAATTGATTTAATCAAATGATTAACATCAGTTTTTTTGGGAAAGACTCTGGTAGAGACGCATAATTGCGTCTCCACCCAGACAAGCGCACAAGCCGGTTCTCATTGAAATACCACACACATCCCACCAGAAATCTTAATTCCCAACACTATCTTAAAACACCTCTTACCCAAAGCTTTTAACATTTTTATAAACACTATAGGTAATAAATTTGAGGTACTAACCACGAAACTAAAAATCAATTAATAGCGATGAAAACTAAATTGTTCCCGGTCATTTTAACAGCTGCATTTACTTCTGTTATGACATTTTTCGTTGCGGCACATTTTCAACGCAACGTTCCTTTCCTTACTCAGGGCCCCGACCACACGCTGCCGGTCAATTACACTTCTTACACGTCAAACGGCAACACTGCGGCAATTAACGCCGGTGTCAATTTCGAAGCTGCCGCAGCCGCATCGGTGAAGGCTGTTGTACATGTAAAAACAACTACCAAAGCCCGCACGGTGGTCGACAATAATGCCAACGATATTTATAGCCAGCTCTTCGGCCCGCGCCAGTATTACATTCCATCGCAGGTAGAATCAGGCTCTGGCGTGGTCATTTCCCCCGATGGTTATATAGTTACCAACAATCACGTAGTAGCTAATGGAGA
>CANBQQ010000388.1 GCA_947371715.1 Flavipsychrobacter stenotrophus | reverse complement strand
TATTACTTTCATTAAATGAAACACCTGCCCTGGCTGCTTATATACCTGCGGTTTGCATTGACCATTCCCGCTATATTTATGGCCAATCACAACCTGCTCGGCTGGCCTTATATTCTGCTTCTGGCTATTGCTGCCGCTACCGACTATTATGATGGTGTACTAGCCCGTAAATATGGCGTAGAAACTGCGGCTGTCAGGCAATGGGACAGCATTGCAGACACTGTTTTCTTTCTGGGCGTATTGGCAGGTATGTACTTGGCCTACCCCGCAATATTTGCCACCTACGCATGGGGCATTTACACTATAATGGGCCTTGAAGCTGTAAGGTATGTCTACGACCTCTACAAATTCAGACGGGGCGCCAGCTATCATGCCCGCAGTGCCAAAATATTTGGCGTAACGCTGCTTATCGCTACTATTGCCATAATGGGCTTCGGCATACCAATGCCGTTTTTGCCCATAGCGTTGATCCTGGGCATCATTTCAGAACTGGAAGGCCTATGCATGTCCATCATCTTCAAAACCTGGACGTACAACGTGAAGCATATTGGCGTAGCAATAAGGTTAAGAAATACAGAAAACAGCTGATACCACCCCCTCAAAAAAACATATCCACAGACTTTGACCATGCTGTATCCCTTGCCAGGCAAAGCTTACGTCAGATTTTTACGCAAAAAATGTGGATATGATTTTCAAAATGCTATTTTTATTTGTCACAACTTTACAGTCTCAAAACTGTATCATATGACAAACGAACAACAAACCACCCAGTCGCTCAATGAGCGTTACGCCCTCATCTCAGGCAACATTTGCACCCAACTTGTGGCATTGCAAAGTGCTATCAACGCACGTGAAGAAGGCCAGCGACACCCCACAGCACAAGACATTGCCATGCAGTGCAAACTCATTGGCTGTCTCGATAAGCTGCGGAAGTTATCGGGCGAAAAAGCTATTGCCAGGCCCAGACGCGTACCTCAGCAAGCACCCGAAACCACCGAGACACCGACAAATACACCTGCTCCCCAAAAAGCCGAAGCGCCACCTATCACCGAGCAGGATTTCAAAGACTATAAACACCTGCTCAATACGTTCAGGCACATCCGCGACAATGAGACCATTCGCTTCCGCGGCAGACTGGTCAATTCAAAATGGCTGCACTACAACCTTTTGCAGTATTGCCTGCCGCCGTCCGAAAGGAGATTCATGGGCGATGCACGCCGGGTAATAGCTGAAGTAAATATGCCGGCAACGCTTGAAAAAGCAAACCCTCACTTACAACAGAATATGGCCGCTTAGAGTTGCGCCTTCGCTAACATTAAATGGCACAGAAGTTGTGAAAAGTTATTTGCACTACGGCGAAAAAAGGGTAGCCTCTTTTCATTCGTTTTGTACATGTAATTAACTTTAATAACTTTAACCTTTCGCCCAAACCGGTTTTATGAAATACTTTGTCCTGCTGTGTCTGTTTTTTGCCGTCACTTTCGCCCATGCCCAAACAGCCCAAAACGAGCTGCCACGCATGAACATATCGAAAGAAGATCTGCCGCTAAGGCAACATAAATTGCGGCTGTCTCAGGCAGAATACGCTAATGCCCCGGCAGCCAAAACTACCAACAGCGGACCGGGTTATAATTTCGATTCCAGTCGCTGGGCACACCTGGTCGACTCCACATGGGGTGCCGGTTTACCCGACGCACAGAAGATGGCGCAATTCAACACCTTTTGGAAACACTTCGATTCCTTCTATGCCTGCTATATTAACCTGCCGGCCTATAATTGGGACTCAATAGTAACGGCTATTGATACACAGATAATGCATGGAGTAAGCAAAGGCAGATTTGCAGCAATTGCTAATGACTTCATGAGAAAGATCAATGATGGGCATTCAGGCTTTCATGATGCAGCCGTAAATTACCCCTCATCTATCTATCGCGGCCTACCCTTGTTCAGAGATGAGTCGGGCAAATTCGGTGCATGTATCACTACGTTCAATGATACGGAGGCTATGGTGTATTCCGTTCACGCAGGGCATCCGCTAGGTCTTGAAAGAGGCGACATCATTCTTGGCTACAACAGTGAGCCATGGCTGAAGATCGTAAAGACCATGCTCAACAACCAGCTACCCAATTCTGTTTACCTGGGCTCTACAGATGCGGCTACTATGCATCGTTATGTGCAGGCTGCCGGTGAGAACTGGTACCTATTTGACACCATCAACATAAAAAAGTGCGACGGATCGATCGTAAACCTGCCTACAACGCTGATGACCGGATTTTCTTACCAGGATTTCCCTACAGAACAAATGCCCGTAGCTGGTGTGAACATACCTACCTATACACAGTACTATTCCAGCGGCGTCAATATTTCGGCCAATGTGATACATGGACACCGGATAGGTTACGTATACATGTATGATTGCACCGACGCCACCGGCAACAAATTGTTGAATGCGACCAAACGATTGGTAGAAGACAGCTTGGTTACAGGGCTGATCTATGATATCCGCACCAACTTTGGTGGTGGCTTTCTGGCATTTGAATCTACCTTCAAATACCTTAATGATGCCGATGTTTCATGGGTTGGCTATGGCGACAGATATGACGCGAACAGGCTCAACCTTTCTAATGTCGGATTGACATCCTGGTATGATCTCACCGACGATGAGCCTCATTATTTCTATCACCCGATAGCAATACTTACCGGGCCAAACGCAGTAAGCGCGGGCGATTTTTTCCCTGTATTATTCAGGCACCACCCTAATGTAAAAGTTTTTGGTAAAAGCACTGCAGGCGCTTACGGATCATCAACTTCCATAACACTCCCCTACACAGGGTTTTACGCAAGTATGCAGTTGGCTAATTTCTTCCAGACGGGTGCCCCCACCTCTTATATGACCCATACCGAAGTACCCGTAGATAGCAACATATGGTTTGTAAGAGACAGTGTGTGCCTGGGCATTGACAACATGGTTTCTACTGCCGTGCAGTGGATAGAAGGTATTACTTCAGATATCCACGGTCCTTCGCTACAGTCGTTCACTGCCCATGTATATCCTAACCCGGTTAGCAACTACATCAACATTGCTATAACCAACCCGGCAAATCAACAAGTAGAGATCACTCTGCGCAACATGCTTGGCTCTGTGGTCCTGCATACAGGGTATAATGCGGGGTCAGGTACACTCCGGCTAGATCTGCCGGAACAATTACCATCAGGCAACTATTACCTGTCGCTGCAAGATGAAAAAGGTAATAAAGCCATGAAAAAAATAGCAGTAATAAGGTGATAGCAATAAAATATTATCTCCGGTACTAAAAATGCTATGTGCCCATTTGGACAAAGTGGTTGACTTAGGGATTTGGAACACATGTCATGATGCTGAAGGCATCACAGGTCTATAGCAAAATCGACTAATAATTATGGTCGATGCCGAAGGTATCGCATGTCTCATTAAGCCCACTTCGTTAGCTCAATGACCGAAATTCACTATCGTTACTGTATATCTTAATTCTACCACATAATGCCATCGAAAAAAACAGAAAAAATTAAACGCACAGATTCAGAACTCGTAGAACAGCACATACATGATCTGGATCCTGCACTAGCTGAGATTGTGGAAACCATCCGGCAAATAATTCTTGACGCAGACACACAGGTAGGCGAACACATAAAATGGAACAATCCCTGCTTCTACTATACCGGGGAAATGCCACCATTTGATCCTAAAGAATACAAGCGGGAGATAGCAGTGTTCAATCTGTTCAAGGGCCGCATAATGCTTGTATTCCCAAGCGGCGCAAAAATCAATGATACTACAGGATTATTAGAAGGTGATTATAAAGATGGTAGAAGAACCGTTATCTTTAGTGATCTGGCAGATGTAGCAATGAAGAAAAAT
>CANBQQ010000387.1 GCA_947371715.1 Flavipsychrobacter stenotrophus | reverse complement strand
CTACTAAAGTAGGGATTTGTGGTATTTCACCACAAATCCCTTTCTTATTTCTCTCCAATTAACAATATTAACAAGAGTTATATTGGATCACTATCACCGTCTGCCCGCCAGTAGCCACCTGTGGCGATAAAAGGTGTTTATATACAATTTCTTACCTACTATAAATAAATTTAATAGTTATACCTGCGCGTTTTTAAAACATTAATCTATATTTTTGTTTAATAAAACCTCTACAAAATGAAACAAAAAGCTTTTCTTTTGCTCTGTGCATCAATTTTCTCTCTATCAGCCATTGCTCAAGGCAATTTTTTTGGTATTGCTAGAAATAGCACTTTATCAACTGAAACCTTCCTTTCACAGGTTAATCCAGCTACAGGTGTTGTTACCAATATCAGTACTTCCAGCCTCGGTGGTTCCATCAACCTTACTGGTGCCGCCCTGGATCCTTACAATAATTATTATCACTACATGAGCGGTGCCAGCATCAATACCGTGAGCCTTACTACCGGTACGGTGGTGAATAGCATTCTGATCTCTAACCCTATTGCATACAGCTACTTCGACAATTTCAGGTTCAATAATTCCGATACATCACTCTACGGGCTGGCACGCCGAAATATATACGATTCTGTTACTATGACATCTATAGGCGAGGTTTACCTAGCCAGGATCAATGTAAGCACAGGTGTCATTACACAGATTTCGCCATCTTCGGTTGGTTATGGTTTTTCTTTGGGAGGTAGCGCAATCGACCCTTATCAGAAGATCTATTATTATACCACTGGTAACCGCCTTGTTGGCCTGGATATGTATACCGGCTCAATTTGGTCTGATGTGCCAATGGTTATTACCAATGGAATAATATTCGACAACCTCTCCTACAGTTGTGCTGATACAGGCATATATGGCTTGATTCGTCAAAATTATTACGATACGCTCTACTTAGACCCGCTGGACTCGGCAAACACAATGGTTTTGGTTGATTCCACCAGCATCTTTCTTGGCAGGGTGAACCCTGTTACAGGTGTTGTGTCAACCATTTCACCGTACTCTATCGCCAGCGGTGGTTACAGCTTGAATGCAGGCTCTACGATCGACCCCGGGAATATGTTGTATTACTACAGCAACGGATCGCAGCTCGTTGCGGTTTCATTGGCTACCGGCCTTATCACCAGCCAGAATTCCTTCACCAATGTAAATGGCGAACACTTTGAACTGATGAGGTACATGTCCAACTGTATAGGTGTTACACTGCCAAGTCGCTTCCCATCTACAACGGGTTTAGGCAATATAGGCCAGGTTCCGGCTGTTAACTTTTATCCTAATCCGGTCGACAATACGCTATACATATCAGGTTGTAGTGCTTATCACAGCCTTTCCATTATAGATGCTGTAGGTAAAGTAGTTTACAACTCAGAAATAAATACCCCAAATGGAGCCTTTGATATATCATCACTTCCTTCAGGTATATACTTGGCCAAGCTTTCCGGGGCAAATGGGAATATCATCTGCAAATTCTCGAAGATGTAGTTTCGGTGTCAGGAATTTGTTTCAAGCATGACTGTTAGTGATAAAGTCTCGTGATTTATAAATTATAAGTGAGACTACGAGTAAAAGGAACACTGCCGTGTTCCTTTTATCATTTTAGCAGGCGTTATCAGCATACATTAAGCATTGTTAAGATTGAAAATATTTCAAAGTTCTGGCAAACTGTCGTGTTAGTGTGCTTGATCAATAGGTATTGCACCTTCAACTTGCTTTACATAAGGGTAATCAAAAAATATTTGTGTAGTTAAATAACTACATTTATATTTGTAGTCAAATAGCTACATAATGAATTTAAGACGCGATGTATTTCAGGCAATAGCCGATCCAACAAGGAGAGCCATATTATTGCTCGTAGCTACTCAGTCAATGACTGCCGGAGCAATAGCCGCTAACTTCGATACGGCCAGACCTACAGTGTCAAAACATTTGCAGATACTTACCGAATGTGAATTGCTGAAGCAGGAGCAAAATGGCAGGGAAATACTCTATCACCTTAATCCTGACCATATGAAAGAGATAGCAGATTTTATCGAGCCGTTCCGCCAGCTGTGGGAGGATAGATTTAATAAACTGGAGGCAGTCATGAAAAACTATAAATCAAAAAAATAGAGAATCATGGAAAGGAAAACAAAGATCAATGCCCTCGATGGTAAACAGGAATTAACTATCACGAGGGAGTTTGACCTGCCCCTGGATTTGCTTTTTACCGCATATGTCGAGGCAGAGATTCTAGAACAATGGATGGGGACAAAAGTGCTGAAACTGGAAAGCAAAAAACATGGTAGTTATCAATTTGAAACGACTGACCCTAAAGGAAACAAACATGGATTCAGCGGAGTGATACACGAACTTATCTTAAACAAGAGAATCATCCGCACATTTGAAATGGAAGGCACTCCCTTTGGTGTACAGTTAGAGATCTACGATTTTGAACAACTAACGGCTGATACAAGCAAATTGAGCATGCATGTAATATATGAGTCAGTAACACTCAGAGACCGGATATTACAATTGCCATTTGCCCAGGGCATAAATATGGCACATAACCGTATTCAAGACATTTTATACAAATTAAACAACAGATCATGAACAAAGGGAAAATAGTTGCTTATTGGATTGCCACTGCCTTATTGTCTTTTGGTATGCTGGGTAGTGGGGTAGCGCAGGTACTTCATGTACAACAGATGAAAGACCTGGTTGTACCGTTAGGCTATCCGGAGTATTTTTTATCCATTATTGGTGTGTGGAAAATACTCGGTGTAATTGCTATTCTTTTGCCCGGGCTCAAGCTCTTGAAGGAATGGGCTTACGCAGGTTTCTTCTTTGTTATGACAGGCGCACTTGTTTCTCACCTGGCTATGGGTGATTATGACATGAAGGCCATTATGGGACCGGTAATGCAGACACTTTTTATTATCTTGTCGTGGTATTGCAGGCCTGCCAACAGAAAGGTAGTTTCAGGTAATTAATAATTGAATTGTATGAATCCAAAGGTTGATTTCTATTTTAATAAGGCCAGCCAGTGGCAGAAAGAATATGGGGAATTAAGGAAAATAATTCTTGATTGTGGATTGACAGAAGAATTGAAGTGGGGGGTGCCTTGCTACACTTTTGAAGGTAAGAATGTGGTGCTCATTCATGGCTTTAAAGAATACTGCGCCATACTATTTATGAAGGGTGCACTGATGCCGGATGCCAAAGGCATTTTAATACAGCAGACGGAAAATGTGCAGTCGGCACGCCAGGTAAGGTTTACAAGCGCTGAAGAAATAGTAAAGCTGAAAGCTACTATTAGGGTTTATGTAAATGAGGCTATTAAAATAGAAAGATCTGGGTTAAAGGTTGAGCTCAAAAAGACGGCGGAATATGAAGTGCCTGAAGAATTTCAAAGTAAACTAGATAAGGATAAGAACTTGAGATCGGCCTTCGAAGCGCTTACGCCTGGTCGCCAGCGGGCATATATCTATTACTTTTCTCAAGCCAAACAATCTAAAACGCGCGAAGCAAGGGTGGACAAATATATCCCACAGATATTAGATGGAAAGGGCCTGGATGATTAGCGCTATAACTCTATAAAGTTATTCTCCTGCCTGATTGACAAAAAATACGTCCAATGAGAAAACAATTATCGCCCGAACAACATCAGTTGTTGATTGCAACTCTAAAAAGCCGTTTTGAGAAAAATATGGTGCGACATAAAGGTGTCGCCTGGCCCGAGGTTCAGTTAAAGCTGGATGCAGCACCCCATAAGTTGTGCATATTGCACAATATGGAAGAGACCGGTGGTGAACCCGATATAATTGGCCGGGATAAAAAAACCTGTGAATATATTTTTTGTGATTGTTCTGCCGAAAGCCC
>CANBQQ010000386.1 GCA_947371715.1 Flavipsychrobacter stenotrophus | reverse complement strand
AGCACTTCATTATAAGAATGCCATACATTTCCTTCAATGCATCGCGCGGCGCAGCTACCGCACCTACCTGTTTCGCAGCTATATGGCAGTGCTATGCCGTTTTTCCTGGCTGCTTTTAATATTGTGTCGGGGTATTGGCAATTGATGGTCTGTGATGCATTGTTGTGAATGATAGTCACCTTGTGTTGGCCTTTGTCCGGCGGCTCAACTATCATAGCCGGCCGCTCATTCACATTAAAATTCTCTTTTCTTATCCGCTCATCTTTTACGCCGCCTTCCTCCAGTGCATAGATAACCATACGCATATAGTCGAATGGCCCACATACATAGCAATACATTTTATTGCGCTCTACCTTGCCGTATTCATTGAGTAGTTGACGCACCAAAGCCTTATTCAGCCTGGCTCTGGAGAGATCAAATGCTGTACTGTACAAATACTCTATCCTGAATTTACCATTGCTGCTTGCTGCAAGTGCATTCAGTTCGTTGTAGAACACCACATCGTTAGCTGATCGGTTACTGTATACTAGTACAACCTCAATATCGGGTTCTTGAATCAACAAAGTTTTGATCAATGAGATGATGGGTGTAATGCCTATACCTGCGGCAAAGAAAAAGTACTGCGCAGTTACATTTATATCTTGCGGCAGTGTAAATAACCCTGCCACTCCTGTAATAAAAAGCCGGTCGCCCACCCCTGCCTTATCATGCAACAAGCGGGAATATGCACCATTGTCCAATCGCTTAACAGTGAACGACAATGGCTCACCCAGCGCAGGAGAAGAAGATATAGAATAAGACCGTCTTTCTTCCTTGTTGTGATGTTGAAATACCAATGTTATAAACTGTCCTGCCAAATAAGGAATATGCCCGCCATTTGCATTACTGAGTGTAAATGATTTTACACCCGCAGTTTCCTGCTTGATTGATGTGATAATAACCTGTTGGTAAATGTTGGCAGAAGATGACATAGATGAAGTGATAAAAATAATGAATCTACCCGCATATATTTACCTTTGTGGTGTGAAAGACCTTAGCACTGAAATATTTTTCAAAACAGCCCGCAGTGGTGGCAGTGGTGGCCAGAATGTAAACAAGGTAGAAACCATGGCCGAGGCGTGGTGGCTGATAAGCAAGTCTGTGTTATTTACAGATGAGGAAAAGGAACGCATTGCTACCAAACTCTACAGGCGTATAAACAAAGACGGCTACCTGCGGGTAAAAAGCAGTGAGACCAGGTCTCAGCTGGAAAATAAAACTATAGCCCAACAAAAAATGGAAGAGCTGGTAACCGCCAGCCTTATTGAGCCTAAGAAAAGGAAACCTTCCAAACCATCAAAGGCTGCGAAAGAGAAGCGACTGGACAGTAAGAAAAAAGAATCCCTCAAAAAGAGCCAGAGAAAGAGCGACTGGAATGAATAATGTCATGCCCTGGTCTTAAAAAAAGATATACCCATCCTTTCCACATAATCTGCTGTCTATAAATAAAATAGTCTCATCTGTAGGCTTTGCGGCTGCATTTGGCATTATATTATGTAGAATAATTTCTATTAAATAAATCTATTTTTATTAATTATTGATATAACCCTTATTAAACAGGCATTATTGCGTTTTTTAACTAATGTAGTTTTTGTGCTATATAGTAGAAAATACCACTAATGTTTATTATTTTTACGAGATATGAAACCTTGATCCCTTATCGGCAACAATATATACAAAAATGAAAAAAATATTTTTACTCATATTTCTTGTTATAAGCTCATTTTCGGGCTTTAGCCAGATCAATATTTCGCTATCGGGCTATCCGCTGGTTACCACCGGCTGGAACTTTGGCAGCTCCCCTGGCGGGCCTGCGGGTGTGGTAGATAGTACCATGCGCCTCACCAACACCACCACAGGTACCGCATCCTATTGCTACTACAATACAGCCATAAATATGACTGGCTGGTGCCAATGGGTTGCCGAGTTCGATTTTAAAGTAGTTTCCAGCGGTGGTGGCGTGGCCGATGGACTTGCATTCTGGTTTTTGACCACTACTCCTTCAACAGCGTCCACTGGTTCTTCTATCGGTCTCCCTACCAACCCTAACGGAATGGTATTGATCTTTGACACTTACAACAACAACAGTGCTGCCGGTGCCGACAACCCACTGATAACTCTTCTGGGATATAACGGCACTACTGCCAGCTACACTGAAGGCTCTACTACAGGCCAATTGGCACCCGTACTTACCAATCAGAATTTTGTTACCGACGGAAACTGGCACCATGTAAAAGTTACTTACTTTCTTGGCAACATAAGGGTCTACCTAAACTACGGTGCTGTACCATCCATTTCTACCGTTACCCCTTACCCGTTAAGCATTACAGGTTACTTTGGCTTCAGCGCCAGTACTGGTGCTGTTGTTAGTACACAAAGCATCAAAAGCGTTTCTATCATTGTAAATGATTGCCTCACCCCACTAAACAATGGCCCTGTTTGCCAGGGTGATACGCTAAAACTGACTGCACTCGGAGATTCTACCGGTGCTACCTATTCATGGTATGGCCCAAATGGATTCACCAGCACGCTACAAAACCCTATCCGGCCAAATGTTAGCTACCTCGATTCAGGGGACTACTTTGTTATCAAGACCTACGGTGGTGTTCCTGATACAGAATCTACCCATTTCTCAATTAAGCTGAACCCGGTTATCACAGCCGGCAGTAACTCTCCGGTTTGTTCTGGTGGTACTATCAGCCTTACCAGCGGCCCGACTACTACCGGGCAAACGTATAGCTGGAGCGGACCTAACGTATTTACTTCTGTACTCCAAAACCCAACTATTGCACCTGCATCTGATGTTGACACCGGCTTTTATACCGTTATAGGCACGTTGAATGGCTGTACAGACACGGCTACAGTTCATGTGGCAGTTATACACGTTACCGTGCCTATTCTCAGCAGCAATGGCCCTCTCTGTAGTGGTGATAATTTACAGCTATTTGCCACAGATACACTCAGTGGTGTAACATGGGCCTGGAGCGGCCCCGGTGGTCTAAGCTCTACCTTACAAAACCCAACATTCCCAGCTGTCACCACTGCCAATTCAGGGATTTACACACTTACAGCATCAAGTGGAGCGTGCTCGGCAACTAATACTTTGAATGTAGTCATCAGCACAATGCCCACCATACCCTATGTCTTACCACAAACGCGAATTTGCGCGGGTGGAACCATAGACCTGCAGATAGATCCGGCCACCCTTACACCCGGGGCGGTCTACCATTGGAGCGGCCCAAATGGCTTCACATCTACAATCACACACCCAACCATACCTAATGCTACTACCGCCGCATCGGGGCTATACTCTGTATATGCAACCAACGGCAGTTGCAGTACCACTGTTGCTTATAATAATTTTGTGGTAGACCCTATGCCCGGTGCGCCTCTGGCATGGAATAACGGACCTATTTGTTCGGACAGCGTACTTCATCTGTATGCTACTGACACAAGCACAGTAAGCTATTACTGGCACGGGCCGGCAGGATTCACGTCTACCATGCAAAATCCTACTATTTTCAACGCACAGACCAATATGTCGGGCAACTATACTGTTACCGTTACACTGGGTCTATGTAAAGATAGCGTGGCTACAAATGTGCTCATTAAGCAAACACCATACAACCCTATTGTAGGTAGTAATGCACCTATTTGTGCCGGACAACTACTTAATCTGACAGCTACGTTTACACCTTATGTAGGCGTATTCCACTGGAGCGGCCCTAATGGGTTTACATCATTGCTCCAAAACCCGTCCATTCTCAACGTAACTACCGCCGCAACCGGCATTTATACTGTTTATGAGATACTTAACGGATGTACGTCTGATACCGTTAGCTTTAGTGTAAACATACTCTCTACTCCTTC
>CANBQQ010000385.1 GCA_947371715.1 Flavipsychrobacter stenotrophus | reverse complement strand
GGGAGAAGTAGAAATTAAACGCTGAATTGTCAGTCTGGCAGAAGCGACATTCATCAAAAAACAAACCTAACCCCTCACTTAATTATTTTATCTTGCAGTGTTTTTCAAACCAATAATATGTATCGTACCAAAAACTGCGGAGAACTGCGCATGCAGCACGCAGGTGAAGAAGTAACCCTGGCAGGCTGGGTGCAGACCGTTCGTAAATTCGGAAGTATCACCTTTACCGACCTCAGGGATCGTTATGGCATTACCCAACTATTGTTTAACGAAGCACTGAATGCAGAGCTGGACAAAACACCATTGGGACGTGAATTTGTGCTGCAGGTAACCGGTAAGGTAATAGAGCGCAGCAGCAAGAACAGCAAGATACCAACAGGTGATATAGAAGTAGAAGTTACGCAATTCACCATACTGAATGCAAGTGATGTACCGCCATTTACCATAGAAGAAAATACAGACGGTGGAGATGAACTACGCATGAAATATCGCTACCTCGATCTTCGTCGCCCTACCCTACGCCGCAACCTGGAACTGAGATATAAGGTAAACCGCAGTGTGCGTAACTACCTCGATACACTTGGTTTCTGGGATATAGAAACACCTTTCCTTATTAAATCTACCCCTGAGGGTGCGCGCGATTTCGTAGTGCCATCGAGGATGAACCAGGGAGAATTTTATGCACTACCACAGAGCCCGCAGACCTTTAAGCAATTGCTGATGGTGAGTGGCTATGACAGGTACTACCAGATAGTAAAATGCTTCCGCGATGAGGATCTGCGTGCAGACCGCCAGCCGGAGTTCACACAGGTAGACTGCGAGATGAGTTTTGTAGAGCAGGAAGATATACTGAACACTTTTGAAGGATTGTTCAAGCATGTATTCAAAGATGTAAAGGGTGTAGAGATCACTGAGGCATTCCCAAGAATGACCTTTGACGATGCTATGTGGCACTATGGTAATGACAAGCCCGATATCAGGTTTGAAATGAAGATTCAGAACCTGAAGGCAACCGGCAATGTACATTGTGCCACACTGAATGGTGTTGACTTCAAAGTATTTAACGAAGCTGAGACCATACTGGCCATAGCAGTACCGGGCACCAGCGAATATACCCGCAAGCAGATAGATGAGCTGACGGAGTGGGTAAAGCGTCCGCAAATAGGCATGACCGGTGTTATTAACATCAAGTGCAATGCTGATGGTACACTTAAGAGCAGCGTTGACAAGTTTTTCAACGAAGTGCAACTGAAAGAAGTAGCTACCTTCTGCGGTGCTAATGCAGGCGATATGATACTGGTATTAGCAGGTGCTGAAACCCGCACCCGTAAGGCTATGAGCGAGCTGCGCCTGGAAATGGGTAACCGCCTGGGCCTTCGCGATCATGACGTGTACAAGCCATTATGGGTTATAGACTTCCCGCTGTTTGAGCTGGACGAAGAGAATAACCGCTGGGTTGCAAGGCATCATCCGTTCACCTCTCCTAAGCCGGAGCATATTGAATTGATGAAGGATCTGAGCCGCTATGCAGAGATCAAAGCCAATGCTTACGATATAGTATTGAACGGAACCGAAATAGGTGGCGGTTCTATCCGTATCCATCAGCGCGACCTGCAGGAAAAAATGTTTGCAGCACTGGGCATGAGCAAAGAAGAAGCACAGGAGAAATTCGGCTTCCTGCTGGGCGCATTCGAATATGGCGCACCACCACATGGCGGTATCGCTTTTGGATTCGACAGGCTTTGTGCACTGCTTGGAGGGCAAGAAACCATCCGTGACTTTATCGCCTTCCCTAAGAATAATTCAGGTCGCGATGTAATGCTGGATGCACCTTCGGCTATTGATGACAGCCAATTGAAAGAATTGGCGTTAGAAGTGAAAGAGTAGATAGTAGTTAGTTCTGCTGTCAGTTATAGAAAGCCTGCTGAGATTCAATAGAATTTCAGCAGGCTTTTGCTTTTCATTTATCTTACCCTACATTTATAAAAAAACAAACAACTATGGAAATAATTGAAGAGTCTATTTTCCCCGAACAAGCCGTAGAATATGCTGGATTCTGGAAACGATTTTGGGCATCATTTGTAGATAGATTGGTATTATGCATTCCCAACCTGATGATACAATATGGCATGAAATATTTCATTGAAGGGTTGATGGGCAGCATTGTAGCAATAGTGTTACAATATCTAATCGGATGGATCTATAGTGCATCTATGGAATCGGGCAACAATAAAGCCACAATAGGTAAACAGGCTGTGGGCATTATGGTAACAGATCTGAATGGAGGAAGACTTACATTTTCTGCAGCATCTACAAGATATTGGAGCAAAATAATTTCAGGCTTAATATTGCTAATTGGCTATTTTATGATGCTATGGGATGATAAAAAACAAACGCTACACGATAAATTGGCCGGAGCGGTAGTAATCATGAAGCAATAAGAAATCAATATTCACAACAACGGCACCCACAAGGTGTCGTTGCTGCATTATGGTCAGAACTGTATATCAAATCCCAACACAATCTTTCCATTTTTATTCAAATCCGTTACCGGCGTAAAGTGATAGAAATAGCCTGCGTTAAAAGAGAAATAGTATAGATTCAGGTACTTTAGCTTTACCAGATTGTTGAGCAATATGCCCGCTTCATGATAAGCGTTATCCGGCACATCAAAGGCTACGAACTTCTGCGTCTCTCGGTGTTGTAGGGTACCATACAGCATGTTGTATTGCAACCCTATGTAAGGAGCCGAACTAAACGATGAACCAGGCACGGTGAACTTATACAGTTTACTATCAAAATCATGTCGCCAGATAACATTTACAAACTGGTCGGTAAAGTAGTCATAAGGATACATGGTGAGCATACCGCCAAAAGAGTAAACCGACAATCCTCCGTTCTGGTCATACCTGTAGCCATTGCCTGCAAACAGTTTACCGAGTGGCAGCTGATCATTACTGAATATCTTGCCAGCACTCACAAGAAACCGTTCATTTCCTATTCTGTTTAAGTGCTTCTTCCAGCTTACAGCAGCTGTAATTTGTGTATATGGTATATCCGTACCTACCCCTTGCAAATTACCGGTGGTGATCTTACCATACACTATCGGATACTTGCTACCCAGTGAGTAATATCTGCCAAAGAATGGCGCTGTACGTTCGGCAAATGCATACCTGAAACTCAGGGACAATTCATTGGCTTTAAAGGCTGTGTAATCTACCCCATTGTGCTCAAATGCGTAGGCATATTTAGGCACAATGTCCTGCTGCCTGCCGGTAATATCCAGGCTCCAATAGCCCAGCTTCTTCTTAATGCCAAAGCTATAGGTTTTTATCTGGTCTACCCTGTTCAGCAAATAGGCATTCAAGTAGTTCTTATCCAGGTCGGGATGAATGTGTACCCTACCCGGGTCATTGATATCATCAGTATAAGAAGCCTTGAAAACAAATTCATGCGCTTTGTCGGCATACAGTTCAGTGAACATACCATACTTCCAGTGCGCATCTCGTGTTCCATATCCGGCCCAACCACCTACAGATAGCCACTTTATCAGCTTTTCATTTGTTTGCAGTCCCAGTCCCAATCTGTAATCCTCGTAGTAATTCGACTGGAAGATACGCAACAGGTTCACGTCAAATTTCCCTATACTCACCTTACCCTCCGGTAACCGAGATAAGTAGCTCATAAATCTGTCGAAATGTTTGGCGTCGCCGAAACTATCTACCATCTGGTAAGTGCGGGCTTCTTTGCTATCCAATGCGTCCGGACGCATAGCTTTCCACATGGTGTCTTGCAGCTGGTCTGCATCATCCATCATCTTGACCGTGTGGCGCTTATCAAAGCGAAAATTATCGTCCTCTTTAAAACGCACAGAATCAATGCGCGAATTACCCTTTAAGTGATAGGTCATAGACGA
>CANBQQ010000384.1 GCA_947371715.1 Flavipsychrobacter stenotrophus | reverse complement strand
TTTCTGCGGATGATCTCCAATGCCAATGCCCGCATTAATGCCGGCGGCGCTGCTTCGTCAACAAAATGAAATCCGGTTTGTCCGGTTTGTGCTACAATCTCTTCTATGCGATCGCACAGTAATGAGGCTGTTATGGGTTCATAAGCTCTTATATAGTCGAGCGATATATCGCAGAAGGTGCATTTACCCCAGTAGCAGCCATGCGCCATGGTGAGCTTATTCCACCTGCCGTCGCTCCAGAGGCTGTGCATGGGGTTGATGACCTCGATGGCGGATATGTAACTGTCGAGGAGGAAATCGCTATAGTCGGGAGTGCCCACCTGACCTTGTTTATAGTCTGTACAGGCTTTGTTGTTGATGTATACAACCTTGCCATCGGCAAGGACGAAGGTTCTTTTTAGTGATTCAACCGGGATCTTCCCTTCTATGTGTTGTACCAGATTTTCAACCGGAGCTTCGCCGTCATCAAGCGTAATGAAATCGAAAAATTCAAATACTCTGGCATCAGATAGTGACCGAAGCTCGGTATTGGGGAAGCCGCCACCCATGGCTACTTTGGTGCCCGGGTAGTTCTTTCTGATCCATTGTGCACAACGGAACGAGGCATATAGATTGCCCGGAAATGGCACTGATATGGCTACCAATGCGGGCTGCACGGATGCCATCCGTTCTGCAAGTATGCTGATAAGTATATTATCTATGTAAGTGTATTCTTGTTGCAATGCGCCATACAGCTCGTCGAAAGTATTGGCAGATCTTCCCAGCCTTTCCGCATAGCGACTAAAGCCGAAGTGCGGGTCGACACATTCCATTATGAGATCTGAAAGATCTTCGAGGTACATAGTGGCCAGGTGTTTGGCTTTATCTTGCGTACCCATGCTGCCAAATGCCCAGGTTAGGTCGTCGAGTTGCGCAAAACGTGATGCTTCGGGGAGGAAATTTCTTTTGCAGATAAGGTGGGCCAGCGTCGGATTTTTTCCTTGCAGGAAATTAATAACACTGTCAACTGTTTCAATGTAATCGTTTTGAAGGGCAATGATTCTTAAGATGTTTTCAGATAGCTCCTTACCATCTGTAGTAATACCACCAAATAGTTGCTGTAGCCCTGCTTTTGAGAACAGCGCCAGTGTTACCTCTATGCCCAGGTCGGCCTGGAAAGAAGAGATATTTTTGGTATTCAAAAATCCTTTCAGGTAAGCCGTGGCCGGGTAGGGGGTATTCAGCTGGGTGAACGGCGGTGTTATTAAAAAAACAGAGGCACTCAAATGATCTTATTTAGCGTGCAAAAATATCGTAAATAAATTAAAGTTGATTTTATACCGGTATAGCCGGCAATAATAGGGCGGTACTGCCTGTATTATTCCTATTTTAGCAGTTCAATTATACAACTATGGCTACTAAGCTTACAATAAATAACAATGGTTCGGTGAAGATAGAAGGCGATTTCGAGATCGTGGACAGAAGCGGTAACGCTTATGGTCTGGGTGGTCGTGATGTAGTTTCTATATGCCGTTGCGGCTTATCTAAGAACAAGCCATTCTGCGATGGATCACATAATGGCCATTTTGAGCATGAAGCAGTTGCGTTTCAACTTCCTCCTAAAAAGCAGGCATAAGACTGGTATTAAGTTCTATGTGAATAGCCGCCATAGTTGTGGCCAGCGTAGCTGTGCTATTTAGTGATGATCCTCCTGATCCTTTAGTGCCTGTTCAATGTTTCTGTCGGGTATGAGCCATACTATGGCCACAAATACAAACAGAGCACCGGATATGGCACTATTAACGTAGGCGAGCGCGATAGCGCTGCTGTAACTTATTACTGATACATATCCCTTCTTTCTCATCTTGCTGAATGCCGTCTTGAGTGCGGGAGTGAATGGATTACTCTTTTCAATAGCTACCTGAAGCGTGGTAAAAGATACGCCGGCGAGCAGCAGCAGCACCGCGTAAACTATTACAGTGTTTTGTGCGAAGTGATTTTCGCCCATCCATGCTGTAGCAAAGGGTATTAGAGAGAGGCTGAACAACAGAAACATGTTGCCCCATATAATGCCGGGTGTTACTTTTTTAACCGCATGCAGCATGTGGTGGTGGTTTCCCCAGTATATGCCTACGTAAATGAAACTGAGTATATAGCTGATCAAGACGGGGATCAGTGGTTGTAATGCGCTCCATTCGGTTCCGTGCGGTACTTTAATCTCCAGCACCATGATGGTGATGATGATGGCAAATACGCCATCGCTAAAGGCTTCCAGTCTTGTTTTGTTCATGGCGGTCAATCTGCTCCAAATTTAATAACTATAGTTTATTAGCAAAATATTGTGGACTTGCTGCAGCTAACTGCGGTTAGTTCAAAGGTAATATTAGCCTAACTTAGAGTAGCAGTAAATATATACCACCATGTATCAACCTGAAATAGAAACGCTTTCGATCGATAAAATGCGCCAATTGCAAAGTGAGCGGCTTGCGGAACAAGTTGCTTATTTGTATAAACGGGTGCCGTTTTATAAGAGTAAATTGGATGAGGCAGGAGTAAAACCGGCTGATATAAAGAGCATACATGATATACATAAGTTACCGTTTACAAAGAAGACCGATCTAAGGGATAACTATCCATTTGGGCTGTTCGCAGTTCCTCAAAACGAAATATCCCGCATACACGGATCGAGTGGGACAACGGGTAAGCCAACTGTGGTGGGGTATACAAAAGGAGATATTGACATATTCTCTGAGGTAATAGCCCGCTCGCTGGTAGCTGCGGGTTGCCGGCCGGGCATGATCATGCAGAATGCCTACGGTTATGGATTATTTACCGGAGGGTTGGGGTTACACTATGGTGCTGAACGATTGGGGATGGCCGTTGTGCCGGTGTCGGGAGGAATGACCGAGCGACAGATCATGCTGATGCAGGATTTTGGTTCAGATGCGCTATGCTGCACGCCGAGCTATGCACTGACCATTGCCGAAGAACTGAGACGCAGAGATATTGACCCGCAGAGCCTGAAATTGAAATTTGCCATACTTGGTGCCGAGCCATGGACAAAAAGTGTGTGCGCGGACGTAGAGCGCGGATTAGGTGTTACAGCCACCAATATATACGGATTATCTGAAGTAATGGGGCCAGGTGTGTCGCAGGAAGACCATGAGGAAAAGGGAACCGGTAGCTACGTATGGGAGGATCATTTTTATCCGGAGATAGTAGATAGGGTGACAGGTGAACCATTGCCCTATGGTGAAAATGGCGTATTGGTATTTACTACTCTTACAAAGAAGGCAATGCCTGTGCTGCGCTACTGGACCAATGATATCACGAGCCTGTATTATGATAAGGCAGGCAAACGCACTCATGTGAAGATGGGACAGATACTGGGACGGTCGGACGATATGCTGATCATTCGCGGGGTGAATTTGTTTCATACCCAAGTCGAGGCAGTGCTGGAGGGTTTCACTGATCTGTCCAACAATTATCAACTACTCGTTAAGAATGAAGGTACTATGGATGAAGTAGAAGTGTTGGTAGAGTTGGATAGTGAACTAAGTAAGGACCTGCAATTAGTAGCATTGGATAATGAGATAGTGAAAAACCACGACAGGCTGGGAGTTGTACACAAGTCTATACAGAAAAAGATAAAGGACAATATAGGGCTTACCATGAAGGTACATTTCCTTATGCCCGGCGCTATACCGCGCAGTGAGGGAGGTAAACTGAACCGGATAGTTGATACACGGAAGAAGTAGGCGGTTGCCTACTTCTCTCTATTGAACTGAGGTAATGACAACTGGTATTTAACAGCCACAACTCTTATGGCAATGATGATCAAAGAAGATGCGATAAGGCAGGTGTATCGTTCACAGTTCAGTGCATTCAGGATGAGATAAACGATGGCACCTATAAGACATGCTGTGGCATATATCTC
>CANBQQ010000383.1 GCA_947371715.1 Flavipsychrobacter stenotrophus | reverse complement strand
TTCAGCGGAGAAATAGTGTGGCGTAACAGAGAGAACAGGATGGATAATATACTGGATGCGCTACCAGTGCCTAACTGGGTATTCTATGTAAGCAAAATGTCAGGGCTCATATTTATGCAGTGCATACTTGTTGCGCTGATCATGGTTTGCGGGATAATCGTACAGCTGTTCAGAGGCTACTTCAACTTTGAAATATTCCTTTACATTAAGTACCTGTTTGGATTCAGAATAATCTCTTTCTGGATACTGGCCATATTGTGCGTGTTTGTGCAGACACTTGTGCGCAATAAGTATATAGGTTACTTCATTGTTGTGTTGTTCTACGTGTGGAATACCTTCTTTGCGTCTACTGTATTGAAGCACAACTTATTTGTATTGAACTCATCGGCGGGAGTTGCTTACTCTGACATGAATGGATTTGGACATACTGTATTCCCATACATAGTCTTCAAAATCTATTGGGGCGCGTTTGGCCTTATACTTGCAGCATTGAGCAGTCTGTTATGGGCAAGAGGCACTGAAGCCACAATATCATGGAGATTGTCGCAAGCAAGCGCAGGTGCCAAGAAGAGATCGATGGCACTTATAGCAACTGCGGTAATTATATTCATTGGCTGTGGCAGCTTCATTTACTACAACACCAACGTGCTGAACAAGCATATGAGCGGCTATGACCAAGGTGAACTACAGGCAAATTTTGAAAAGAAATACAAGAAATTTGAACTGAGTGCGCAACCAAAGATCACCGACGTAGTGGTAAAGGTGGACATTTTCCCAATGGAGCGCAACCTGCATGCATCAGGCACTTATGTGCTGCAAAACAAAACGGGCAAATCAATAGATTCTCTGCACCTATTAATTCCTGATGAAATAAAGGTAAACAGCCTGAGCTTCAGTAAGGGAGCACAGATGGTAATGAATGATACAACATTTGGATACCGTATCTACAAGCTGGCGCAACCAATGGCGGCAGGAGATACAATGACCATTGCATTCAACGTCGACAAAAACAGTCACGGATTTCCACACGACTTTACCGGGCTAAGCAGCCCCGTGAACAATGGTACGTTCATGAACAATTCCAGCTTTATGCCATCTATCGGGTACAACAATGCATATGAGCTGTCGGACAATACAGAACGTAAGAAACATGGCCTTGGCTACCGAGCTACCGAAAATGCCATTACCGATACAACACAATACAATACCAATGGCTTTACAAAAGATGCCGACTTCATAACCTTTGATGCTACTGTGAGCACGGTGCCTGACCAGATAGCTATTGCACCCGGTTACCTGCAAAAAGAGTGGAGTGAAAATGGCCGCAGATACTTCCACTACAAGATGGATAGCAAGATCATGAACTTCTATTCGTTCCTATCGGCCAGGTATGAGGTGAAGAAAGAAGTATACAATGGAGTAAACCTTGAGATCTACTACCATAAAGGTCATGAATACAACCTGCAGCGCATGATCAACGGAATGAAAAAATCACTGGCCTACTACACCGCTAGTTTCTCTCCGTACCAGCACAAACAAGTTCGTATACTAGAGTTTCCAAGGTACGGCACATTCGCTCAATCATTCCCTAACACCATTCCTTTCTCTGAGGGAATAGGATTCATTGTGAATGTAGATGACAGCAGTAAAGAAGATCTGGATTATACATTTTATGTAACGGCGCATGAAGTAGCCCACCAATGGTTTGCTCACCAGGTAGTAGGCGCCAATGTAGAAGGATCGAACATGTTGTCTGAAACACTTGCCCAGTATGGTGCCATCACTGTAATGGAGAAACAGTATGGCGAGGAAAGGATCAAAAAATTCCTGCACATAGAAATGGACAAGTACCTGACAGCCCGCTCTAATGAAGCTGAAAAGGAAAAAACACTGTCGTTAGTTGATGGAGGGCAGCAATACATACTGTACCAGAAAGGTGGCATTATCATGACATCACTGCGTAAGTATATAGGTGAAGACAGCATCAATAAGGGGCTGAAGATGTTCCTCGATAAATATGCATTTAAAGCGCCGCCATACCCTACCACGCTCGACTTCCTGGCATGTATGCGTGTGGTTACACCAGACTCTATGCAGTATATGATCACAGATGGTTTCCAGAAGATCATCATCTATGATAATAAAATAACAGAAGCGAGCGCAGCAAAAAATGGCGATCAATATGTAACTAATGTAACGGTAGACATTAAGAAGCTAAGCGGCGCGGGCGATGGAAAAGAAACACCAATAAGCTGCAATGACTATATTGACATAGCGGTGTATAAAGACAAGAGCACTATACTTACCACTACCCGCTACAAGCTAAAGAATGGCATAACCAAGCTGAGCATACCTACCTCTGTGAAACCATATAAGGTGGTGTTAGATCCGCAGGTATTGTTGATAGACAAGAAGACCGATGATAATGAGAAGCGATTGGATGTGGCGAATAAAGTTGCGAAGAAGTAGACACTATATTATATATTTTTTTTACATTCGCAACTTTTGCTTTAATTGATCTCCAATTTTTGAAATATCCCCTTTATAAAAAATGCTGTCATGCTGTATTAATAAGACTGTAGGGTAAGAAGTAATTTTCATTAATGACTCTAGCTTTTCATTGGCTAAAAGTATAGGAAACGTATAATACCTATCTCTTATCAATTTTGTTGCAAGCCCATCACCATCGGTTTTCATTGGGATATTGACACAAAAAATTGAAACTCTATTGTCAGCTTTATATTTATCATACAGGTTTTGTAATTCAGGGAATTTCCTAAAGCACACACCACAAGATGTAATGTAAAAATCCAATATAATTATTTTATCCTTTGAAAAAGCGGAATCAGAAGCGTCCATATTTGCAAACATGTGGGTCCAACCTATATCCGACTCAATTTTCTTTTGAACTTCATTGCGGAATGTGCCATAGTTAATATAATTAATCCAAAAATCTCCTGCCCAAAATACATAACTTGAGCAAAGTGTCAGTGAGATGGTAACAATAGCTACTTTACTTGAAATCTTATTTGCTCTTACGAAAAGGAAACTTAGAATACACGCAAGTGCAATTGAAATAATATTCGGTATTGCAATTATAGAAAAGCCCTCTATTAAAGTTATTATTACAAAAAAAATAATAATCGAGGTTAGAAATGTCAATAATTTTTCCCATTTCCCATTTCCCCTCCTAAAAACAAAATATGTAAATATAAAAAAAACTAGGTGACTCAATCCAAAGTCGTTAATTAAAGACCAGTATCTAATTGGAGCAGTAGCAACTAATAAAATGAATGTCACTACAAAATACAGGAAATATTTTTTCATGTTTATATTGATAATTACTGCTAATATTATTAGAGTTTAAGCTAAAAAGATAACAGCGCTGCATAAGAAAAAAATAGAAGATGCCTAAACGTTAGACATCTTCTATTACTATAAAACGGTTATGGGAAAGTTGTTTGTATATTATAGGTACTCGATGAAGCACTTACGTTAAACCCAGCCTCACCAGGTGAACATAGCCCCTTGCAACTGGAAGTCCCGAAAATTCCACAACCACCTACTTTACGACATTGCTTTTTTGCACTGCAATCTCCTGAAATACCTCCACAATACCAGTCATATCGGCACATACAGTCTGGTGAGCCACCTTCGCCACCAGGTCTATTCGCACTGGACCGGGTTGAATATTCCTTTCTAACAGCAAAATCTAACTCATCTTTGGTTAACCATGTTTCCGCATATATCTCCGACATTTCCTCCGACCAATTAAATAATATTGCAGCTTTAATTTTCCATATATTGTAAAATGATTCAACTTTTTCCTGATACCTTTCTTTATAATATTCCGGCTTCATAAAGGCAATCAATGATAGTAAGTGATCATTCTCTTGGGCAGTAAAATTTTCCCCTTT
>CANBQQ010000382.1 GCA_947371715.1 Flavipsychrobacter stenotrophus | reverse complement strand
GTATTACATGCCGCACCAATGCTCAAAATGGTGATATCAATATCCTTAAAGACATTAACCTGAACAGGAACAAGTCTCTGGACAATGGCATGGCTACGTTGACCAATTCTGTATACCCTTTATCGGCAGCATTGCCCATATCTGAACTGGTGGCAGGGTACGCCCGCCACGACAAGCAGCTCATTACCAGAGGGTGGACTACTGTGGCTGCTGTGGGTACCAACTTCATCGTTACATTCGGTCTTAAATATAGTGTGGATCGTCCACGGCCATATATCACATACCCTGAATTGCAACCATACAAACTCAACAAAGATGCTTCTTTCCCGTCGGGGCATACTTCATTTTCATTTAATACCGCTACCTCATTGACCCTCCTGTTCCCTAAGTGGTACATAGCTGTGCCGGCCTATGCATGGGCGGGTAGTGTCGGTTACTCCAGAATGTATCTAGGTATGCACTATCCTACGGATGTATTGGCGGGAGCCATCATTGGTGCAGGAACGGCCATTCTTGCCGATAAGGGCAACAAGTGGTTACAACATCACAGGAAGAAAACCGCGCACATTGAGCATTAAGAAAATAGTGGTCATTGGTCCCGAATCTACCGGGAAGAGTACGCTTAGCGCGGCTCTTGCAGCTGCATTGCACACTGTGTGGGTGCCCGAGTATGCCCGTGATTATCTCGAAAACCTTGGCCGACCATATGAAGAACATGATCTGCTCACAATGGCGCATGGACAGTTGCATTCAGAAGACGATCTGATAAAGCAGGCCAATCAATACCTTATCTGTGACACAGACCTCAATGTCATAAAGGTTTGGAGCGAAAACACTTACGGGCATTGTAACAGAGAGATACTGGAGCAAATAGCCCAAAGAAAATATGATCTGTATCTGCTAACCAATATAGACATACCATGGGAGGATGATCCGCTACGCGAACATTCCTCTCCCGAATTGCGCAATTACTTTTACAATCAGTATAAAGATATTGTCATGAACAGTGGGGTTCCGTGGATCGATATTAGTGGTGATCATGAAGAACGAGTAAGATCTGCTGTTGCTGCGATCAAACTCATTGAGCCATTGAGCAATTAAGCCATTGCGCCATTCTCTTTGAGAGGGTTCCTCTGTTTCCACTTACTATTCTCCATAGCCGAAAAATACTTTACGAACCACTTCACCACAAAATCCGGTATGTACTCCATTTTGATAAAGTAGCTGAGCTTCCTTGCCTTAGCGCCCAGACTTGCTTTTGCATCAAATGAAGTACGACCCAGTTGCAATACTTTCTTGCCCGACAGTATAGCCCTTTCCAGCCCCGAGAACAGGATATTGAAGTAGAGCTGGTAGGTATTATTCAGTTCATAGTCGAACCCGACATAATAGATATGATAGTAGTCAACGCCGGTAAAAGCTGTATAGAATGCTATTAATTTACCATCGTTCATAAAGCCGATCACCTCAAAACTATCCCCATACATGCGTTTCAACTCGGTAAAGTATCCCGGTTGCGGCTGAGTTAGCGTAAAGGGTTGCTGGTGCACAGTGGCAGAGAACAGACGGTCAATATCCTGCTCATACGCAGCTACTTCAACCGTCGTAAGTGCTTTTATTTCCAGCGGTGCTATTGCCGCAAGAGCCTTCTTTGCCCGCGTTTTATATTTTTTGCTCAGGTCATTGACGTAGTCGGACAGGGTATGCCAGTTGGGATCTACTTCCATGTCCATCACCTGGTCTTCAAATGGAGTAGAGTAGCCATTCTCACTAAGCAGTTGCTGTGCCTGCGCGGTAATTGGCGGTAGCTCTTTCAGCACAATGGCAGTAGCGCACTCGTCTGCGGCTATCTTTTCCGCTATACCAGCTATGGCCTCTGTAGCCTCATCAACGGTAAACACTGAGTGATCGTAACAATGGCTGGTGGTCTCATTGCGCAGCACATTGCCCAGCATTACCGCCTTCGCTTTCTTCAGGTTCACAAAGGCCTTCAGTATATGTTTTACAAATGCACTATTATTCTCCAGGTTAAAGTTGGCCGCAGTGAGTGTAAATATCTGGTAGTAGGCAAAAAGAACCGGCTTACCATTCTTACTGATCACTACATACCTTATCGTTGCATTGGTCAACGTCTTTTCTAAAAGGGCAAGGCAGGGATAAGAAAGCTCAGGCACATGATCTGTATTAAGTATGTCGAGAGCTGTCTTTACATCAGCAATGTTCTTAGATATTTGTATTTGAAACGGATCTTTTGCACTCTGTGTTGATGAAAAGTGCCTTTTGAGTAATGACGAGATAAGACAGTCGTTAAAAGTGCCGTCGGCTGAATTGAGTTTAAGGTCTTTATAAGTGGCACTCATTGATCAAGTTTGAACCAAAATTAGGGTTAAAAGTGTATAAGTATTCCTAATTGGTTTATCTTTATTTGTAGCGTTTGTCATATCTATTCGCGCATTTTATGTCTCTTTTATCCCGGACTGTCACCACCGTTATCATTGTTATTGGTTTGGTCATATCTGTTGCCCATGCGGGTGGAAAAAAGGGAGTAAAGAAAAAATACAACCCCGTAATTACTAATTACACCGAAGAGAATGATGTGTTGGTCAGACCGGTCATGAATGTGCCCGCTTCGTCTATCGGAAAAATAGGTTTGACGCTCAATACGCCATTCAATAAGGTTCGGGCATTATATGGACTGATACCCGGAAGGCGTTACCATGTTTCGCAGTATGAAAATGATGATACAGTTGACCTGGTCGTATGGAAGAGCAACGATTATACCCGTAAAAAATTTGCTGGGTGGTTTCTTAATCTGCCGGAAGAGGATTTTCCATACAAAGGCGGTAATATTACTGAGCCCCGCCACACTTTAATGTTTAAAGACGATAGTGGAAAAAGAAATATCATTCTCTCGTTTGCCTCACACTTCCTCAGGCCTATAGAAGATCTTAGCAACGGCCGGTATTCTTGTGTCATGATGGGGCTGGCATGGTTCAAAGAAGAAAATAATAAATGGGTACTGAAACACTTTACGCCGGGTATTGGCTGCTATGGCGCATTTCAGTCAACGCCCGAATTGCATTTAATAAAGCTGGGCACCAACAACTATGCCTGCTATGTCCTCAATAGCAACGGCGGCCCCGGGCAGGTTTATTACAGCACATTGTATCTATTTGCAATAGTAAACGGGCAGTTCAAGATTGTATTGACCGAAGATGCTGTTGAGCGGACCAATACAATGTCATCGAGCTGGTATCCGCAGTTAACGACTTATAAAACTAAATCAGACAGTCTGTTTCAGCCATTATCTTTGAAGCTGGAAGGAACATTCAACCGTAATATCCCTGATCCCGAATACGACACAACAGACTCACCCATAGAGTTGGCAAAGGCAATAATAGGCAGGGATAGTTTTGATTTCCGGGTTACCCGCCGTTTTGAATTTCGTAACGGAATATATAGAAGGGTGTCTTCCAGGTACAAAGTGAAATAGAAGCCGCGGCACAAAATTAATATGTACTTAAAAAGTCCCCATTAACTTCGGTAGCTATGCAATTTGACCTGAACAATAAAGTAGTAAAACTATGTGCTGATGGCATGAACGCCGAAGCGCAGGGAGATATTGATGCAGCTACGAACCTGTTTCAGCAGGCATGGGATGCCGCTACCGATGATTTTGAAAAGTTCACTGCCGCTCATTATATGTCGCGCAACAGGGAAGATGCATCTGTAGAACTTCATTGGAACGAGACAGCACTTGATCATGCACTGGCTATGACCGATGATGAAGCTAGATCGCACTATCCATCACTCTATCTTAATGTTGGCCGGTCGTATGAGAAACTGGGCGACAATGAGCTTGCTCGCCAACACTATCAATTGGCAGCCGAGTTCAGCGAAAGTCTTGCCTCAGGGGCATATACCGATATGAT
>CANBQQ010000381.1 GCA_947371715.1 Flavipsychrobacter stenotrophus | reverse complement strand
CTCAGAATGTGTGAACATAGCTGAACCCATTGCCGGTAAACCGCATTTCATCTAATATAGTGGCCCAATGGCCACTATATTTGTTATGTGACAATAGCAGGATGTTATCGAACGCCAGCAGGAAAGCCCCTTGAATCATAATAGACCGGCCAAAGCCAAGATATAGCCCTGGATTATTGTGATCGGTAGTGCCGAGATTCATTAAATAATACCCTCCGGCTATATAGGCAACATCAAGCCCCATATTAACGAGCAATACCTTCTTATCTTGCTTATAGTGGTTATATGCTTTATTGAAGTCCACTCTTTCCCTTGCCTGGTTCTTTATTCTCGTGAACCCATAAGCAGCAATACCGGTATTTACAATACCCCAGGCAGCATTCATACCATGGAAGTACTTCCATTGGTCGTCTTTAGCAGCAAAATAGCCGGCAGCACCAAGTGCCGTGTTGGCAATGCCCCATCCGGTCAGTACCTGCATACCCTTCAGGTTAGTTATTAGTCGCTGCTTATTATACTCCTTTACAGTATCTCTCAGGTTCATCTGCGCTGTGCAGGAAGGCCTGACCATGACGATAAGCAATATTATGAGGAGGTATCTGAAACGCACCGGCATTGTAGATTTAGATCACAAAACTAAGGGAAAATAAAACGCCCCGATAAACGGGGCGTTTTTGTAATGTTGTTGAAGACTCACCGCCCCCATTCAATGACTGGTTCAGATAGCGTCCCAAAACGAATACGTCCAAACGTAAGATTGCTTCGCGAAGGGCTCGCAATGACCCGCTCCGGGGATCTCAAAAAGAAAAAGCCCGATGGTCAGCATCGAGCAATTAAATTATGCTACCCTGGTCAGTTTGATCATGTTTGTTGGCAGGTGTTCATGAATTGGTACGCTACCGGTATTGATAACTACATCACCGCTGTTCAGCAATCCTTTTTCTTTAAGAATGGCTATCTGGTCGTTGATGGTCTCGTCCATGCTTTCTTCTTTATCGTAGTAGAAAGCCTGTACACCCCAGCTAAGGCTGAGCTGATTAACGAGCGTTTGTGTTTTGGTAAATACATATAAAGGAGACAATGGCCTGAAGCTTGACAACATAAACCCAGTGTAGCCCGACTGTGTCATTCCAATCAATGCATTTGCTTTTACATCCTTAGACATTTCGCAGGCATTATAGCAAACCGCATCACTGTAGAAAGATGGCGAATGTGGCTGTGGTGTAAGGTTACGGTTATAGACCATTTCCTCTTTTTCTACTTCCCTTATTATGCTTACCATAGTGCGGATAACCAACTCAGGATATTGTCCCATAGCGGTTTCGCCGCTCAGCATTACTGCATCGGCACCTTCCAGTACTGCATTGGCAACGTCAGTGATCTCACTACGATTAGGGCGCGTACGGTCTATCATACTCTCCATCATCTGCGTAGCGATAATAACCGGCTTAGCACGGTGAATACACTTGCGGACAATGTTCTTTTGTATCATTGGGATCTGCTCCAGCGGCAGTTCTACACCCAGGTCACCACGGGCTACCATCACCGCATCAGACGCAAGAATGATTTCCCGCAGATGCTCCAATGCTTCCGGTTTTTCTATCTTAGATATGATCTTTGCATTGCTGCCTTTTGCCTTAAGTATCGCGCGAAGGTCATTGACATCATCGGGGCGGCGAACAAATGAAAGGGCCACCCAGTCTATATCCTGGCTGATAATGAAATCCAGATCGCGGAGATCTTTTTCAGATAATGATGGCAGGGAGATTTTTGTATCAGGCAAGTTTACACCCTTCTTAGAAGACAGTAAACCGGAAGTCAGCACTTCCACCTTTACCTTGTTTTCCTGTGTTATTTCCTTTACCAATACTTCTATCTTGCCATCATCCAGCAAGATCTTCTCACCTATCTTCACATCCATGTGAAAGTTAGGATAAGAGATGTAGATATTGGCAAGGGTACCTATTGTCTTTTCATTAGAGAAGTAGAATTCATCGCCCTTAACCAGGTCGAGACCATTGTTCTCTATTTCGCCCACGCGGAGTTTCGGTCCCTGCAGATCGGCAAGTATAGCTATGTTGAACGGGAAAGTGCTGTTGATCGCTTTGATGTGCTCTATAACACTCTGATGCTGTTCGTGAGTGCCATGAGAAAAGTTAAGCCTGAAAACGTTTACTCCCTCTTGTACAAGAGCCAGTAATTTTTCATAAGTATTAGATGCCGGACCTACGGTGGCGATGATCTTGGTTTTATGTAGCATGCTACAAATATAACCTTATTGGCTAAATCAATAAATGGCTAAAAAGTTAATTATATATAAGGCTAATTTTTTATGAATATCTGTGTATAGTACGTCTGACCATTTGCGGCAGTAGCAACACCTATTCCGGTGAGCGTAAAATCACCTTCTATGTTTTTCTTGTGGTGGGGGCTGTGCAACCAGTTGTAAACAACACGCTCCGCATCGCCGGTGGTATATTCCACATTTTCGCCCGATGCGTTGGCACCTTTTATGCCAGACATCAACCGGTCAGAGCGAACATCAAAGCCATCGTGTCCAAAAGAAACCTTACCGCCGGCCATGTTCCTACTGTGTCTGACGGCCTCTTTATTGATAGCATCATTCATCTTCAGCGGCTTTAAGCCTATACTTACTCTGTGCTTATTGATGAGGGTATGTATCTGCTCGGCTGTAGCCTGCGTGGCATGAGTTGCATGGCGTTGTGCAGTTACCGTGGTGGTGATGCCCACCGTTGTTGTAGTTATGAGTAGTGCCGTTGCGATTATCCTGATATTCATATTGGTGGTATTACTAAAATCGTGCCGTTTTTAATGTAATTAACTATTGCCAGTAGTAAAATCCAATGTCATTTAGTTAAGAAATTCGCTTAATTAGACATGCGATACCTTCGGCATCGATCACATTTGCTATCTGATTTTACTATAGACATATGATACCTTCGGCATCACTTCATTTTGTTGCTTAGTATTGATCTACATCATCATTACGTTATTAATAGCGTACTTCTTTCTGTATTCTAATGGAGATAGACCCGTGATCTTTTTAAAGGTAGTTCTGAATGCTTTGCCATCGGTATAGCCAACTGCATACATCACTTCATTTACATTAGTGCGGCCGGTCTCCAGGCTTTTCTTAGCTGCTTCCACCCGCACCCGCTGCAGGTATTCAACAGGGGTATTGGCGGTGGCTTTCTTAAATCTACGTTCAAAATTTCTGCGGCTGATAGCGAATAGTCCCGCTACCTGTTCTATAGTTATTTTCTCGCCAACATTAGATTCCATGTAAGTTTGTGCCTGTTTAATAGGCTCATCTTCATGCTCTTTTTGTCCATTGAAAATAGCGAACTGAGACTGGCAGTCGCGGTCTATTTCTATCTCCATTAGTTTGGCTAAAAATATAGCAACGTCGCGCCCGCAATACTTCTCAATGATGTATAGCACAAGATTAAGAAAGGAATAGGCTCCACCACTTGAATATGTTCCCTGCTCATCGGTAATGATCTTATCTGCCATCAATGTAACATTAGGAAACATCTGCCTGAATGCATCAGCCGCTGCCCAGTGCGTAGAGCAATGCTTACCATCCAGCAAGCCGGTTGAAGCCAGCAAAAATGAGCCTGTACAAAGACTGGCCACTTCCGAACCACCCGCATAGGCATCTCTGATCCATGGAATAAACTCGGTGTTCAGCGAAGTATTATCGGCCTGTAGGGCAGGGATGATGATCAGATCACTTTTCTGCACGTTGGCCAGCATAGTATCGGGGTGAACAGAAAATGCGCCGCCATGCAGTGTTGATGAGCTTTCAAGCCCCACAAGAGACACTTTAAACATAGGCTGCCGGCCAGTGCTTAAAAGGTATTGATTGGCAGATACGAATATCTTGTAGGTGCCCAGTACACTACTCATTATGTACTCTCC
>CANBQQ010000380.1 GCA_947371715.1 Flavipsychrobacter stenotrophus | reverse complement strand
TACCCCGTTAGCGACACAACAGTAAAAGTACCCGCCGGCTGGCTCATAGAGCAATGCGGCTGGAAGGGCTACCGCAATGGAGACCTGGGCGTTCATACCAAACAGGCGCTCGTCCTGGTCAATTACGGCAATGCACAAGGTAATGCTATCTGGCAGCTATCAGGTGATATTGTAGACTCAGTAAAACGCAAGTTTGGCATAGAACTGGAGCGCGAAGTACAGGTGTGGTGACCCTACTGAAAAAGCTAGTTGGCAAAATATAAATAACTAATTATCAATTAAATATGCATGACAAACCACTAACAATAGTGGTTTTTTCATGCATATTTGTGTATATTTTTACATGGACTAAAAATAATTTAAGTCCATATGGTTAGTAGCGCTGAAGAGACTTGTATAGAATGTAGCAATGCTAATAAAAATCTGTTGTTACTTACTAGCCAGATCAATAAAGCCATCATCAGGATAAAGGATGAAAGCGAACTGTTTGCCGAAATATGCCGGTTAACAGTTGAAATTGGAAGGAACGCTGTAAGTTGGGTAGGCCAACCCGACAAAGTGAACAAAAATTTCAATGCTATAGCGCAGTATAATGCTACAGACGAAGATAAATTTCAGCTTGGATCCAGAAAGTATGACCCGAACGGCCCCACCGCAACAGTAATAAAAACAGGCAAATTCTATATCTCCAATAACTTTAAACAAGAGGTATGGGACGAACCCCTCCGAAATTATCTCTGGCAACGTGGCTTCAGATCCTACCTGGCACTACCCATTCGCAAATATGGAATAGTAGAATATACGCTGAACCTCTATTCTGCTAACGCCAACTTTTTTTCAGATGAACAAATACAGTTCCTCGAAGGTATATCGGACGATATTTCCTACGCCATCGACAACATCGAGAACGAAATACAAAAAACAGTAGCCGACAATCAATTAAGGGAAATGTCTTCGCTGCTTCAACGCACCGAGTCAGTTACAAAAACAGGTAGTTGGAAAGTTAATTTTGAGTCAGGGATATCCTACTGGTCCGATGAGGCATTCAAAATATATGGAATGCAGCCTCATGGTAACAAGATGTCATATATTGACTGGGTAACACTCATCCATCCCGACGACAAAAAAACCGTGATAAATATTGATAATGAAGCTAGTAAAACACTAAGTGATACTGTCAAAAACTATCGCATTATAACACAGGCAGGTCTTGTCAAATTTGTACAAACACATGCCTATTACGAATTAGATGAAAATGGCAAACCAATAGGCATGTATGGCCTGGTGCGGGACATAACAGCTAAAAATGAGATGGAGGAGGCATTCCGCCAATCCGAAAAAAATCTGAGGGTAATGGTAGATGTCATACCACAACCCATATTCCTTAAGGACCTGTCAGGAAACTTCATCTATGCTAATAAGAGTTATTGCGACCTCTATGGGAAATCAGTGGCCGAAATGAATCAAAGCAACTGGCTAAATATGGAAGTTCCAAATGTTGACAGAGATCGGATAATTAAGGACGATAACGACACCATCAACTCTGGTAGAACTAAGAAGATCAACGACTTCCCATTTAAAGACCACAGTGGTGCCGACCGCTACTTCGATGTCATCAAAACGCCGTTCCAGATGCCTGACAAGACCATGGCCATTTTAGGAGTGCTTAATGAGATCACAGAAAGAAAACAGCAAGACATAATAAAGTCAGAACTACTCAATGACCTTACTATTCAAAATAAGAACATGCAGCAATGCTCTTATATCATTTCCCATAACCTTCGAGCCCCTCTGGCTAATATACTAGGCATATGCAACATTTTGACCGAGGCAAAGACAAGTACTATAAATACTGGTCAGTTCATTAACGGGCTAGCCCTATCAGCAGAAAAACTGGACAATGTGATCCGAGATCTCAGCACTATCATGCAGGCCAAAGAATCGAACATACAAAAGGACAATATTGTATTTCAACAGGTAGTTGACGACGTGAAGCTTTCACTCATGCAGGTAGAAGGGTATTCCGATACAGAAATAAAATGCAACTTTGAAGAACTTGAGTCGATCTCTTCAATTAAAAGCTTTGTTCACAGCATATTTTACAATCTGATATCCAACAGCATTAAATACTGCAGACCCGGCGTAGCGCCCGTACTTGAAATAACAAGCAGGAAAACAAAAAATGGATATGAGCTTATATTCACAGACAATGGGCAGGGAATAGATCTGAAAAAAAACCAGGACAAAATATTTGAACTCTATTCCCGTTTTGACACCTCAAAAGATGGAACCGGAGTGGGTTTGTATATTGTAAAAACCCAGGTTGAAGCCCTTAATGGACAGATAACAGTTAATAGCGAATTGGACCACGGAACAACATTTATAATCAATATAAAACAGTAGCTTACAGTCGATTATGCCCAATCCTAAAACTTTGATTCTTATAGACGATGATCCACTATGTATAAAGATCATTGAAGTCATTTGCAAAAGTATTTTACCTGATATAAATATCCTGATATTTACAGACCCTAAAGAAGGGCTGGCCCATCTGCTCCGTATTGCTCATGGCGAACTACCGCATTGTATTGTACTATTAGACCTTAATATGCCAAAGCTATCAGGTTGGGATATATTAGCCGCGCTGGAATCAAAGAAAGAGCAATTCATGCAAAAATGTACGCTCTACATTATTTCAACTTCTTTAGAGATAAACGATAGGTTATTGGCTGCCAATAACCCCATGGTATCCGGCTTCTTTGAAAAAACCATCACCCGCCTCAACCTTCAGCACATACTACGGTAACAAATCAACACAATATCAAAGGCAGTAATGAGTTTATAGAATACATATGAGATCAGCCCTCCCCATATTCTTACTCGTACTTCTACTGCCCGAAATGCTCAACGCCAAGACAAAAAATAGTCTCTACAGACAGGCAAAGAAAATAGCAACGAACATAGAAATGAGCCTCTCTCCCGCCGGCGGCTGCGATACCCTTATGGATATAAATGGAGATGGGTCTAAAGACATTGTAGTAGAATTTTATAGTGGCTGTGGCACCGGCGAAAAGAATGGAACAATAATGGTGATGTACGACACTATAAAAAAGAGATTCGACACCCGCCATCAGATCACTATCCCGAATGCCCATTTCGATTTTAAAAAGCATACGGTGACAAAGTATTACGTGGCCGCCGGTGGTGGTTATGCAAGGTTATACAAGTGGAAAGGAATAAGGCTTGTATTACTTGAAGACGTTGAAGTAGAAGTAGAGCCCGAACCCACACTAAAGTTTAAGATGACCAGGAAGAACCACATTACAGGAAAAACCACGCATTGGGAATCAGACGAAGTAGACCTGCCTGCTGTCTATCATTATTACAAGTACAAACATCTTGTCCGTAGCTGCAGTGGTAGCGATGATGAGTAAAGAAATTGATTTTTTGTAAAGTAGGATATAAATACACGCGCCTTAAAAAAGGTTATCTGCAAGATCAAGCCATTCAGGATTAACGCTATTTATTAAAGCAATTTTCTGAGTACGATTGCCCGCCTTAATTCGCTTTTCTTCCGTTATAGCTTTAACAATACCACCACATTCCAGAAAGTACACAAGGATTACGCAATTATACTTGGCCGAAAAACTATCCGGATAAGATTTGTTCTTATGCTTCCAAACACGATCGGCTAGTTCCGATGTAACCCCGGTGTATAAAACGCTTTTATCCGGGCATGTCATTATGTAAACGAAACCCTTTTTTTGCATAAATTATTTTTAACACAAAATAATTGCACTGTTTCCAATTTCATAAACGTTTGCATAAACATTGCACAAGCAATCGATCCAGTTCCTCAAGAATGTCCACCAGATGTTTCACTGCGAGGAACGAAGCAGACTCGCAAGCGGACGTATTCGTTTTATACAATTTACTGCATCCTC
>CANBQQ010000379.1 GCA_947371715.1 Flavipsychrobacter stenotrophus | reverse complement strand
CTCTTCGGCATGGCCGGTTATAGATTTCGTTACCAGCTGCACTACATGCTCGTTAGCTTGTATAGGTGACAGGAAAGTATCTTCCTCCAGAGTAGCCGGTAATAGAGGTGTTACCATTTCCAGCCATTTTTTGTGGTCGCTGTATTTGTTGATGAGCGGCAGGTTGTTGATGTCCTTCTTTTCTTCGGTATTAATATTGTCGAGAGTCTCCCATATCTTATTTCTCAGTGCGGCTTTTCTCCATATTGGTTTTTCCACCACATAATTTTCAAGGCCTTGTTGCATTGCTAAAAGTGCAGCTTTTACCTCAGGGTATAATTTTACCATACCTTCTACCATCTCCTTTTCAGGATCTGTCAGAAGGCCCAGGCAATAGTCCTGCAATAAGCCTTGATTCAAACTGTCTTCTATATTCATTACAGGTCGTTTCTTAATAGTTGTATAGCTTTTCTGGCCCTTGTTTTTACTGTTCCTACAGGTATGTCCAGAATCACAGCGGTTTCTTCATAAGTATATCCATAAAAGTAGATAATGTCAATTACCTGCCTGTATTTCAACTCCATTTTATGCACCGAGGCACGCAAACCCAAATGGTCGATACTTGGTAATGTCTTCTTCGCATCAGGGCCAAATTCAAGAACTTCATCAGAACCTGTCTTTAGCTCATTTTTATGTTGTTTGGTCCTCAGGTAATCGATACTTGTGAACCTGGCGATATTAAGCATCCAAGTATAAAATGATCCTTTCTGTTCATCGTACGAACCTATGTTCTTCCATATTTTCACGAACGTATCCTGCAACAGATCTTCAGCAGTGGCTGTGTTGGCAACTATACGGTTGATTATGCTAAAGAGCGCATCAGAGTATTTGTCGTATAATATTTCAAATCCCTTTGCGCTACTTTGCCTAATGAGGTCCAGTAAATCGTAGTTAGTAGTGTCCGCTATCAAATTATGGGCATTATAGTCAAAGATAAAGGCTTTTGTTATAAATAATATTGAGTTTATTAAACAAAAACAAATCTCTATGGCAAATGCCTTTGATAGTTGGATTACGCCCTTATAACATTCGTCTAAACCAGTTTTACGGTTTTGTCTTTTCGTTGATATTTCTGTAAATCCTTGTTATTGATCGAGACGTGCAAATATAATTTATATGTGAATTATATTCGAGTTGGTCCAACGCTTTTCCTATTGTCTGCATTTAGTGTTTAGTAGAATGCGGTAATGACCATATACTAAAATCGATCTCAGCATGAAAAGACTACTATTTAGCGTTGCGGTGTCGCTTATTGCACTATCATCTTTTGCTAAAGATGGCTATCGCATTCAATTGAAAATGAAGGATGTAAAAGATACCACTGTCTTTTTGTGCCATTACTACGGCATTGCCAATCCTTATAAAAAAGATTCCGCCAAACTGGTAAATGGGGTAGCGGAGTTTGTAAGTCACGACTCGTCTTTTGCGGGTGGTATCTATATGGTCTTCCTGCCGGGTAAGAATACGACGTTCGATTTTTTGCTGAATAATGGTGACAATATTACCGTTACGGCAGATGCGGCAACATTGCCCAAGGGAGTGGTGTTCAAAAATTCACCGGAGAATACCCGTTTCGAAAACTATGTAGATTTCCTGGCCCATTACAGCGATGGTCAGAAAGCACTACAGAAACAATTGGAACAGGCAAACAGTCTTGCCGATACAGAGGTGGTGCGAAAAAAGTCGGTAGTGCTGGCCAAAGAGTTGGATGAATACAGGATGGATTATACCAGGAACTATCCCGGCACATTGCTTTCTAATATTTTCAGCGCCATGAAGTTGCCGGAAATACCGTCGGGAGATCACTTCCTGAACGATGGAAAGACGAAAGATTCCACATTTACTTACAAATATTATAAGGCACACTTTTGGGACGGCTTTAATTTTCAGGATGACAGACTGGTCTATACACCCCTTTTTGATGCCCGGCTCGATGAGTATTTCAACAAACTGGTGTTGCCATGGCCTGATAGTGTGGAGCACGAAGCGGATATCTTGCTGACAAAAGCGCGGGGAACTAAGGATATATTCAAATACGCCCTTTGGTGGATAACACGGAATGTGGAGAATAGCAAGGTGATGGGCATGGATGAAGCCTTTGTATACCTGGTAGAGAACTATTACATGAAGGGCGATGCATTCTGGCTGAAACCGGAAGAGCTACAGAAGTATGTGGACCGTATACAAAAGATAGCGCCAAACGTATTGGGGCATATAGCTCCACAAGTAAAATTGCCCGACTTGTTTAGTGGTAAGGATGATAAATTATCTGATGTTTTCAGCCCCTATACCTTATTATTGTTCTATTCACCCAATTGTGGCCATTGCCAGCACGAGATACCTTTGATAGATTCTTTATATAATAAAGTACTTAAAGAAAAGGGGGTTAAGATATTTACAGTCAGCACAGAAGGTGATGAAAAGCAAAATACCGACTTTGTGAAAAAGCAACACATGGATAAGTGGGGTGGAGCCAATACCTGGGACCCGAAGTATGTGGGTAACTTCAGATCGATGTATGATGTTTATAGTACACCTACATTATATATTCTGGATAAAGACAAGATAATAAGAGGTAAAAGGCTGGACCATAGCAATATTATGAATGTGATACAAATGGAAGAACGAAAGGCGAGAGACAGGTTAATAAGGAAATAAGAATGCCGGACTTTTTACTTTACGGTCATAATGGTGTCTAAGATGTTAGGCGCCATTATGTTAGTTTTAGCAACACTTATTTTGCCCACCAATAAACAAATAATTTTATCTGACTTGTAAAAATTATGTTATAATAGGAATTGTAAGTAAATGAATTGGGTTTCACCAATTTTATGATTTATTTTTGAGTTTCTAAACCAACAACGTACGAGTTTAACCCCGTCTTAGACGGAAAAACTAATCTGAGATCGAGTATGAAGAAAATCACGCTGTTTGCCACACTATTGCTGATGGGTTTGTCCCTTCAATCTACTGCCCGCAATGGTTACAAGATCCATCTAAAAATTCCCGATGTAAAAGATTCAATGGTATTCCTGGCTCACTATTATGGTAAGCCATTGCCTACTATTTACAAAAGGGATTCCGCACGTTTTGATAAGAACGGAAATGCGGAATTTTTCACTACAGATTCTTCTTTTGTCGGCGGTATCTATATGATGCTGTTGTCTGACAAGAAGACGTATTTCGAATTCCTTTTGAATTCTAATGATGATATGACCATCACGGCCAGTGTAGGTAAGCTGCCCGAAGGTGTTAAGTTTAAAAATTCACCTGAAAATGAGCGTTTCCAGGGTTATGTAGATTTTCTGAAAGTTTATAGCAAGGGCCAGGAAGCGCTGAAGGATGAATTGGCAGCGGCAAAGAGTGTAGAAGACACTGCTGCTGTTCGTAAAAAAGCAGGTAAGACGGCTAAGGACCTTACTAATTATCGCCATGATTATGTAGCTAAGTATCCCGGTACATTGTTGGCCAATATCTTCAACGCATTGGAAGTTCCTCAGATACCTGAAGGCGACCATTTCCTGGAAGATGGTAAGACCAAAGATTCAACTTTTGCCTACAAGTATTACAAGGCTCATTTCTGGGATGGTTTCAACTACCAGGATGATCGCCTGATCCATACACCTATATTAGATGCTAAGCTGGAAGAATACATGAACAAGCTTGTATTGCCTTGGCCCGACAGCGTAGAGCACGAAAGCGATATTTTGCTGAAGAAAGCGCACGGTACAAAAGATCTGTACAAGTACACACTTTGGTGGTTGACCCGCAACGTAGAGAACAGCAAGGTAATGGGTATGGACGAAGCGTTCGTATACCTTGTGGAGAACTACTACATGAAGGGTGAAGCTTTTTGGCTGAGCAACGAAGAATTGACCAAGTACCAGGATCGCGCAATGAAGATCGC
>CANBQQ010000378.1 GCA_947371715.1 Flavipsychrobacter stenotrophus | reverse complement strand
TAGGCTGTCTGCCCAAACAGGTGTTTACGTACAGCAGAATTACCACCATCGGCCCCAATAAAAATATCACCATATTCTACATCTCCGTTTTTAAATTGGGCGGCTATCGCTCTGTTATCCTCATAGATAAAATGGCTGAAGTCCCGATCTTCTTTTATATATTGATAAGGTACCAGCGAGTAGAGAAAATTGATAAATTCTGCTCTCTTCAGACACTGCCATGGCGGTATGCGCATGTTGATCACATCCTTACCCGAAGGCCGTTGCAACTTAAATTTGTTGACCACTTTCCCCGGCATTGGAAGGAATATTTTACGGTCTATTTTTTTTAGCTCGTGAATGATATTCACCCCATCGTAGTGCATGAGAAATGCATTGCCATTAGTTGGAATACCCCGATACCGTTCATTGATAACGATCTCATATTTTCGTCTTTGTAACAAAGCGCCTACAGTTAAACCGGCTATTCCACCCCCTATTATCACTACTTTCATATGGTGCACATCGTTTTTTTAATTCTACTCATTGCCTCAGTAAGTATCTCCTCTGATGTTGCGAAGCTCAACCTTATGTATCCTTCTGCAGCCGGCCCGAACCATTCTTCCCGCCCGGGAACTACTGCTACCTTACCTTTCGTACGAATCACATCAGCTACCTCTGTACTACTGAGGCCTGTCCCCTTAATGTTGGCAAAAGCCACATAGCAGCCTTCCGGTGCTATGCAGGTTACGCCGGGTATAGAGTTGAGTTCGTGCACGCAGAGATCCCGCATGTTTTGCAGATGTTCAATTGATTTTTTTAGCCAGTCCGCACAATGATCCATAGCAGTTGCAGCCGCTATTTGCCCTGCAGTGTTGGCGCCGTGAACTGTTGAGTTATGCAGCGATGCCTGTATAAGACGTGAATACACATCAGGATCAAATGACGTGACCGCGCCAACTCTCAACCCTGCAAGCCCGTATGATTTACTGAATCCCGTAACAATAACGGTGCGTGCTCTTATTGCTTCGCTAATAGCAGCAATGCTTGTAAATTTAAAAGGTGTAAATATGATGTCACTCCATATTTCATCCGATAGAATGATCAGGTCATACTTACAGGCAATATTGCCCAGTATGGTAAGTTCTGCCGGTGTAAATACTTTTCCTGTAGGATTCAGTGGATTACAAAGACATATCAGGCGGGTTTTATCGGTAATTAAGTCTTCAAGTCCGGCAAATGTAATATCATCACTGCCTGCGGGTATTGAATACCTTATAGCTTTGCCACCCACTTCATTTACAGAGTATTGGAACAGAAAATCTACCGGATCGAAAATTATTGCCTCGTCGCCTTTTCGCAAAAACGCTTTGCAGGTCATATATATACCATAGGCAGCACTATCCGTAGCTATGATCTGGTTAGGATCGGCTATTAGGTTGCGGTTATTGGCATAGAAGTTGGCCAGACTTTCCCTGAACTGTGGTATTCCTTCTGCTGGGCCATAAGACCAGTATCTATCCTGCACATATTTGGTCAGCGCATCGGCAACTGCTTCCGGGCTACGATAGTCGGGGTCAGCTGCGGTAAGAGGAATTATATCTGCCGGCAGTGCCGCCCACCTGAGGTTGTAAGCTCTTTGTTTTAAAATACTTATATCAACATCCGAAAATTGGCTTTTCATCTGAAATCTTTGAAGTGGATTTAATTCTCAACTCGTGTAAATAAAGCAAATCAAACCCATTTTTATATCCCTATAAATAGTAGTATGTTGTTCATTGTTTTTGTTATTGTGGGATATGTATTTATGGAAATTACTATAATTAGTGAGTATAAGGCGAAAAAATCCAGGTAGCTTTGATGTCATAAGCTAACGCGCGCTATGAAAAAGAAAGTAATAATAGTAGAAGACAACGAATTGATACTTCTGCTCAATCAACGCTATTTAGCAAAATGTGATTGCGATGTAGTTGGGGCCACAACAGATTTTGAAGAATTCGGTATTATGGTTGCTCAACTGAATCCGGATATTATCTTAATGGATGTTTTTTTAGGGCAGGATAGAGATGGGATCGACTTCATCGCATCATTGACCGACTCTGCTGCCCGCGTAATATATTTGTCCGGGACTTCTGATCCGGTTATCATGGAAAAAGCAAAGGCTACACAATATCACTCATTTCTTCAAAAGCCTGTACTTCTAAGTGAATTGATTTCAGCTATTTATGATTAGTTTATTTTCATTTTAGATTATCGAAAATATACTAATTTTGATACCGTGGGTGTTAACGTCTTCACCGCAAACTTAGCATGAAGTATTTTATTGGAATTGTAGAAGATAATTTGACCGTAAGGCAATCGCTGGAGGATCTGCTAAGTGTACTGGAAGATTACAAAGTTGTTTTTTCAGAGGCAGACTATGAAGTCGTTCTAAATTCAAATGAGTTAGTACATCCTGACATTATTCTTCTGGATGAGCATTTGGCTGATACCTCCGGTTCGAGCATAATTAGTCAACTCTCTGCTAAATTTAAAGACGCAGCTATTATCATTATTACCGGAGATAGGGATGAACAATTGATTCTCAGGGCAATGGAAAACGGAGCGCGGGGATTTTTATATAAACCATTTTCTCATCAGGATCTGGATAGAGCAATAAAGCAATTAGATGCCGGTTCTGTGCATCTTGAGCCTGACGTGCTCACTGTATTGATGAATTTGATCAGCCAGAATCACAAAGTAAATAAGACCAGGAATGATGTTGTAGGTAATCTAACCATCCGGGAAAAGGAAGTTTTGGGACTACTGTTAAAGGGGCAGGAATACAAGACAATTGCCAATGAACTGAACATGTCTTATCATACCGTCAACCACCACGTTAAAAACATTTATCTTAAATGTGATGTGAAATCAAAGGGGGAACTTTTAGCTAATTATAAGATATAACGTCGTTCAAATTAACGAATGGAACGCACGAAGGTTGTCAGAGACCATAATTCATTTGTTGCAGCTTAATGGTGGTCGCTGTGTAGGTTATTTCCTGATAAATAGAAATGCTCTTATGATTATGTTCTATCGGCACTTTGCAGATACTTCCTACCTCATTATAAAATGGTGAATTAAATAAGAAATATAGCATTAAAAAATAGTTCAAAAAGATTTTGTGTTATTGAAATCACCACTTATCTTTGCACTCCCTTAGAAACAATAAGGGGTAGTTCTTAAGAAAATGGAAGCATAGCTCAGCTGGTTCAGAGCATCTGCCTTACAAGCAGAGGGTCCGCGGTTCGAACCCGTGTGCTTCCACATTTTACATTTAATCTTCTTAAGAAGGAAGCATAGCTCAGCTGGTTCAGAGCATCTGCCTTACAAGCAGAGGGTCCGCGGTTCGAACCCGTGTGCTTCCACTAAAGCCTTACACATTGTGTAAGGCTTTTTTCATTTTATGGAATTCTCTATGAACCGTTGTAAATGCTGGGTTGATACCTCTACTGAAACGCCTAGGTTGCTCTGCCTAAGATCTTGCCGTTTATTATTATCTTTAGTCTAAAGTGCCTATATGTCTCAACGCAGCAAGATCATCTATACGTCTTCAGTACTTATTTGTTTCTTGCTGCTCACATTGGCATCGCGTTATTTTGATATCATGAAGGAACACCCCTCATTTTTGATTATTGCCATTATCCTCATCATATCAGTTCATAATTTTGTTTTCAGGGCGAGAAATGCGAACAATAATCCATGATGGCCGTTTTTACTCCTTCTACTGATAAGGCGTAGTCGATCTCCTAACTACTCCTCCTCAAACATCAATTTCCTGTTTGCTTTATCTCTTGCCATATATTTGGTAAGAAATGACCTTTGCGCATCCAGCTTTGCTATAAAGTCTGTTCTCAGTTTTTCATAGTCGCCTAATACTTTAGCGTCTATATTGCCCTCCATTCTTACATCAGCTATTTTAGTGAGTGCCAC
>CANBQQ010000377.1 GCA_947371715.1 Flavipsychrobacter stenotrophus | reverse complement strand
ATATTGGCTTTGTGGGTAGACGACGCATATAAGGCATTTGAAGAAACTACATCTCGTGGTGGTAAGGTGTACATGGAGCCGAAAACCATAAAGGATGAAAACGGCGAAGTGCGCATGAGTGGTATTTACACATATGGCGAAACTGTTCACCTGTTTGTAGAACGCAAGAACTACAACGGCATATTCATGCCAGGCTATAAGGAGTGGAAAAGCAGCTATGCACCTGCCGATGCCGGATTACTTTATGTAGACCATTGTGTAGGTAATGTTGGTTGGAACCGAATGAATCCAACCATACAGTGGTATGAAGATGTAATGGGTTTTGTAAATATCCTCTCGTTCGATGATAAACAGATCAATACTGAGTACTCTGCTTTGATGAGCAAGGTAATGAGTAATGGTAACGGGTATGTGAAGTTCCCGATCAACGAGCCGGCAGAAGGAAAGAAGAAATCTCAGATAGAAGAGTATCTTGATTTTTATGAAGGTGAAGGTGTGCAGCACATCGCTATTGCTACAGCTGACATCGTAAAAACAGTAAGAGATCTTAAATCACGTGGCGTTGAATTCCTGGATGCACCGCCAAAAGCGTATTACGATGATCTGATCAACCGTGTGGGTAAGATAGATGAAGAAATTGCACCGCTGCAGGAATTGGGCATATTGGTAGACTGTGATGAAGAAGGATATCTACTTCAGTTATTCACAAAGCCAGTGGAAGACCGCCCTACTCTATTCTTTGAGATCATACAGAGGAAAGGTGCACAGAGTTTCGGTGCAGGTAACTTCAAAGCTTTGTTTGAGTCTATAGAAAAGGAACAAGCTAAGAGAGGAAATCTTTAAAGCTGAAAAGTAAAAATTGTATTATAAAGTAAAGCCACCAGAGTATGTTTCTGGTGGCTTTGCTATTTCATTAAATCATAATAACATCTACTGTAACATTGACTCAATGTTGAATTACCAAATTACTTAGTGCCAATATACTGTTCAGCTCTTGAGTTCATGTTGTTCCCGCCATCTTGATTGGTATAAAGAAATGCTCTCCAACCATTGTTATGTGGTTCACCACCAATATTGGTGTGCAGAACACGGAAATCAAAATCAGACTGGCTGGTCTTGTAAAACAAGATCACCGCATTTGCCAGCTCTTTACCGCCGGTTTCTCGAAGGGTATTATATTGCCAAATTTCGTATGGAAGGGCTCCTGACTCATTTACAGAAGTAACCACTTCAGACGGTGCACCGTAACGTAGAAACATAAACCCACGCTCAGTTTCATAACCGGGTTTACCATGTGCCGTATATAGCCTGTTAGCTTCTTTCACTTTTGCAGAATATTCTTTCCATGCTTTTTCGGGCTTGTCGGCATCTTTGGTCAGGAAGTAGTTGTAAATAAAATAGCGCATGTACAATTCCTCAGGCTTTTTCAGAAAACCCTCTATTGCTCTTGTAGAAGTAACATCGCTTACAGGAAGCAACATTTTTAAAATAGCTGTAATTTGTGGAAGGTCGTATTTCTTTAGGAATGTCTTGGTCATGTCAAGCACGTTGACCACTTCAAGGCTGGTATCAATTGCTGCAGACCGCTTGGCGATCATTTCCTTTGTAATTGGCTTTGTATTCATTCGCTGAAAAAACAAAGCTTTGCTGGTGATGGTCTGGTGAAGCTTATCACCAAGAGAAATATTCAGGTAATAATTACCCGAGGGGAGACTACTGATATCTAAGCTGCCATTGAAGTAGGTTGACTCTTTATTGGTAATGGTATCAATTTTGATCAGCGAACCGAACACTCCCTCACCCTGTTTCTTACTTATAAAGACAGATTGATAAAGCGGCAGATCGTTGCTGTTCACTTTTTCTAACTGGTACAATTCGGTATAGTAGTTGAGCTTATCCCGGTAGGTATCAAAAAAGCTCTCGCAAAGAGGAATGTTTTGCATGCCATGCTTTCTGAAAGGAGTTCTGATATCAGAAACATATGAAGTATCCAGCAATTCTATACCTCCATAAAAAGGGCCTGTACCCTGCGGCAACACTGTAAAACTATCATTGTAAACGGTAACGTTTGTAGTGTCGTTAAGATCAGTTAGTTTGACCTTTAGTTTAAGCTTACCCGGAGCTATAAAATATCTCTTCAGCTCAAGTATGTTCAGGTATTGGAGCTGTCCAACATTATCTACGGGCTTAGTTTCGTATACATACAGATCATTTTTTACTACATGGCCTGTATCATTCGTTATGGTCACTTCAGTCTTAATGCGGGCAATTATCTTTTTATCGGCATTAGTATTGTAATGTAATTTTGCCGGATTGACCTGCCAGTACGCTTCAAGATATGGGTTGATCTTACCTTCGTAGATAGGGTCGGTAAGGTAGAACACCGCATGAGAAAATGCGGCTTCAAGTGCATGTACCTGTATAAAAGAAACCGCCAACAATAGGGTAAGAGATAGCCTGCGCAACATTTCAGATTTTTTTGCAAATTACAGCAATCCGCAGATAATTATTTTCACAGGCATTATTTTAACCTTTTAACATCGTTCCTTTGTAACTGATATGCAAGTAGTAAGTTCCTTTTTGCCTTTTGCACCTATAAGTTGGTGGGCACATGTCATAGATGCAACGCTGATCACTTTTGATCGGGCGGAGCATTTTGAGAAAATGAGCTACCGCAACAAGTATAGGATATCAGGCGCCAACAATCCAATACAATTAAGCATTCCACTGGTAAACGGACGCGAGCAACGATCGGCTATGAGTGCAGTGCAGATATTTAACGATGGGAAATGGCAAATACAACACTGGCGTACGCTGGTGTCTGTATACAAGCAAACCCCTTATTGGGAATTTTACGAACAGGGGCTGCAAAGTATCTTTGAAAGATCATATACCAGTCTTAAAGATTTTAATAATGACACCTTTAAATGGGTGGCCCAACAGTTGAAATTAAAAACCACTGTTGAAGAATCCGGGCAATATTTGGCAACCTACCCTAACCCGATACAGGATATACGCAAGATAAAGCCGCACAAAAGCGGTGAGCAACTAACTGATTTTCCTCGTTACTACCAGGTGTTTGAAGACAGAGTTGGTTTCCTTACCGATCTTAGTATTCTGGACCTGTTGTTTTCTGAAGGCCCACACACTGCATCGTGGATAAGAATTCACCGGCATGAATTGATAGGAACGGAGCAATAAATCAGCTTTGTGCATAATTAACCACAGAATAATCTCTGGAAAATATTACTTTGCACACACTTGTTCTGCAAGTGATAATATTTATTGTTAAAAAAGGTTAGCACTCGCGGAATTATCTGGGAAATAGCCCCTGTTTTTTATATTTTTGAACATTAACCACAACTAATGGCTACAGGCAAAAAATCAAAACCTACCTACTTCAATGCTATACTGGGCGTAGCTCTTGTGCTGTTCTTACTGGGTATATTGGGTTGGCTGGTTATCAATGGCCGTTCACTTTCAAGGGCTTTTAAGGAGGATCTGGAAATCAGCGTTGACTTTCACGACAATACCACCGATGAAAATGTAGCCAAAATGAAAGCCATTCTGGAGAAACAGGCTTTCGTTCGCAATACAAAGATCATTACTAAAGAAGAGGCTGTGAAAATGGAGAACCAGGTAGAAGGCACCAATGTGGTCGACTTCCTTGGTTATAACCCCCTGTTTACTTCAGTTGCTGTAAAGCTGCACGAAGAGTATGTAAATAAGGATAGCCTCGCCAAAATAAAGACCTTCATCATGCAGAGCAATATTGTGCGCGATGTAACCTGGCCTAATGTGGTGGTTGACCAGATGAACAGCAACTTCCGTAAGATAGGCATCATACTCGGCTCTATTTCTATTGTGCTGCTTATTGTTGTGGTATTCCTTATTGACAATACAGTAAGGCTGGCTATGTTCAGCAACAGGTTCCGTATTAAGACCATGCAGATGG
>CANBQQ010000376.1 GCA_947371715.1 Flavipsychrobacter stenotrophus | reverse complement strand
TTTTCTTTAACAAAATATATTTTAGCGGGAACTCGTGTTGGGTTCCCGTTTTTACGTCTATACATAAAAGCAATTTTATGTATCGGATAACCATTAACCTGCTCATTGCAATTGTGTTGTGCACAAGTGGCGTAGTGTATGCCCAAACCAGTCAGAAGCTGACAGTGGAGCGTGCAACAGTCTTTATTAAAGGTGCCGAAATGGTAAGCACCGCTAAAATAACATTGCAGAAAGGAGAGAATGAAGTAGTGTTCAGTAATGTGGCTGCAAATGCCAATAACCAGAGTATTGTAGTGAATGCTACCAATGGTGTATCGGTGCAGTCGCTTACTTTTCAGAACAATTATACACCCGCCGGAACTGCATCGCCACGGATCAAAGAAATGGAAGATAGCATTGCAGCAATTGCCAAGAGGAAGATACCCATAGGTAATAAAATAGCTGTACTCGATCAGCAACTCACTATGCTGCAGAACAGTGGTAAAGCCGATGATGAGAAACCCGGTCCGGCAGTAGCTGAGCTAAGGCAGATGCTGGACCTTGTGAATGAAAAAATGGAGGGACTGTTTAACCAGAAAAGTAAGGCAGAGCTGTAGCTGTCAGCCATTGACGCACGGATAGCAGCGTGGCAAAAGCAAATAGCAGAAGAGCAGCAGAAAGCTTATCTGCCGGGTGGGCAGATAGCCGTTAAGCTGTATTCCAGAGACGCTACATTAAGTAATATTACCATCACCTATATTGTGCCCAATGCAGGCTGGTCGCCCACTTACGACATATTGGTAGATGACGTGAAGAGCCCTGTCAAGTTTTACTACAAGGCCAATATATTTCAGAACAGTGGCATAAAGTGGAACAATGTAAAACTCACATTGTCTACCGGTAATCCGCAGGAGGGTGTACAGGCACCAACGTTAACTCCTATATACCTTGCATTCTATGTGCCGCCGGTTACTTATGCAAGTAACAACACTGTAGTAACTGAATACAAGAGGCCGCTGGTTGACAAGTACAAACAATCGAGTATAATGACAGCGGCAGAGATAAAGAACAGTCCTACAACACAGACCAATGACATGTCAGGTTTGTCTCCGGGAGTATACCAGCAGAGAAGAGGTGCAGGACTAAACGCTGATGGTAGCAGAAGTAGCGGCAACCTATATGTGATAGACGGTGCGCAGCTACAAAACTCATCAATGAGCCAATACGTTAACGTAGACAACGAAGGTGTGAACACAACATTTGATATAGAATTGCCGTATACCATACCCAGCGATGGACAACAACACCTGGTATCTGTAAAGCGTTATGAAGCACCTGCAACCTATGAGTACTACGCAGCACCGAAAGCAGATAAAGATGCATTCCTTATGGCTAAGATCACCGACTGGCAAGACCTTAACCTGTTGCCCGGACAGACCAACATATTCTATGAAGGTACTTATATAGGTCAGGGCTCTATTGATACCCGCAACATTAAAGACACCATGAGCATTTCGCTGGGCAGAGATAAGAAGATTGTGATCAAAAGAGACAGAGATAAAAAACTGCATAGTGTAAAGACCATAGGGACTAATGCCAGGGAAGAATTTGCCTACAATATTACCGTGCGCAATACCCGCAAAGAATCAATAACCATACTACTGCAAGACCAGATACCCGTAAGCAATGATAAGGACATAGTAATTGATGATGTGCAGTTGAGTAAGGCAGAGCAAGACGAAGCTACAGGTATACTCAGCTGGCCGGTGACACTTAAGGGCAATGAAACAAGAACCATAAAGTTTGGCTACACGCTGAAGTATCCGAAAGGGAACACGATACAGTAGGTTGTAATGCAATAACAAATGTTTTTCTTTGGGGTTGAATAAGGAGCACATGCCTTGTTCAGCCCCTTTTTTTGTTGTTGTAAATTGCCTGCATTGTGAACAAGACTAACTTGATGCAGCATATTCTGTTGATCAAATAACTTGAATAATAAGTGATGTAGATATTATATTTACACAAATCACAAATTATGGCTCGGTTAAAAATAGGTGAGGGTAAGATCAGTGGGTACATATCTATCTTCCTTAGCCTGCTTGGGTTGTGTGGCGTTATTTGTTTCAAATACCCCGAATGGCTCACTACTCCTGAATTTAGAGAAGTATATACCGGTGAGAGTATGAAGATACTGATGACGTCTGTGATCATTGCCTCTTTCTTTTTCGGCCTGCTGAGCTTCGTTTTAAGCAAGCAGAAGAAGTACGCACTCATAGGGGTGGTTATTGCTGCGGCAAGTATTGTTGTCGGGGGCTTTGATGTGCAGGGGCGCGCAGTGAACAAAACTAGCTGGCACCTGGGCGTAGACTGGCTGTTACTGGATCTGCTGCTGATGGCGGTGATCTTTGTACCTATAGAACTGGCACTGCCAAAGAATAAAGACCAGAGCAAATTTCATGAAGAGTGGCGAACTGACCTTGTGTACTTTGTGATCAGTCACCTGTTCATTCAGTTCTTTGGCGCTATCACTCAAAAGCCGGCTACCTTGCTTTTCGGCAGAATGGGGCTTACTGCATTGCATGAATGGGTGCAGTCGTTGCCATATGTAGTGGAGCTCCTCTTTGCCTTCTTAATAGCTGATCTTTTCCAGTACTGGACACATCGTTTCTTTCATAGCCATGCCTATTTATGGCGGTTCCATTCTGTGCATCATTCAACGGTAAATATGGACTGGCTGGCAGGATCACGCACACATTTTGTAGACATATTCGTTACCCGCTCTATGGCATTCATTCCGCTGTATGTGTTTGGTTTTTCTGCCATCACATTCAATACCTATATTGCTTTTATGGCTATTCATGCCGTGTTGATACATGCTAATACGCGCATTAATTTCGGTGTGCTGAAGTACATCATAGCCACGCCGCAATATCATCACTGGCATCATTGCGAAGACCCGGAGCACTACGGCAAGAATTTCGCAACTATCTTTCCTTTTCTCGATAAGCTATTCGGTACGTATTATCTGCCGGGTAAGGAATGGCCCGCCGGCACAGGGTTACACGAGGCTAATTTTCCTAAGGGCTACCTGAAGCAAATGGTGTACCCATTTACCAAGAGCCCATTTGATGACAACCTGAATATGGAGGAGCGGACAAAGCGATAAAAGGCGGTTTTGAAAAGTGGCAGTTTTTCACAAAAGTGGCAGTTCTGCCTACGTTGATTTGGCTGTATTTGTTTGTGGGTAAGGTTTTCAAAGCATTTTAACAAACTGCTACATTCTGCCACTTTCTGCCACTTATTGCCACATGCTGCCACTTTTTTCTGCCACCTTTTTCATCAAAAATAGTTTTTTAAGATGGTCATTGCGAGGCACGAAGCAATCTCGCATCGGGCGGCTTGCACAAATTTCGTAATCTTTACAGGTAACAAAACGAATACGTCCCGTGCGAATGTCGTGGTTCGGCGCGGCTCACCATGACATTCGGGGGTGGGTTATGATAGAGTCTATATGTCAAAGAGCACTCCGTCCTTCGGCAAGCTCAGGATGACAGATTATAAATCGGGTGTAAATTAATATAGGAAAATGAGTTTAGAAAATAAAGATATTCACAAAATTTGCGAAAAAATCGGCTGAAATACGCTGTGGGAAAGGGTTTGAAGGGGGTTATTTTCTGTGGATATGTTTTTTTGATGGGTTTTAAACGGGCGTTACAAACGCCCAGCCATAGCATCCGCGTTACAAACGCGGACGAGTGAGATCATCAATGTTTCCCGCGTTTAACTTTTATTCATCAGATCATAGATCGCGCTGAGGTCTCTCAGGTTGAGCTGGCGGGCAGTGTCTTGCATGTAGTGGCGCTTAAATGCGCGGATAGCGGCTGTGCTGTCGTGGACGTCGTAGCCTATTATGCGGAGTGCCATAAGGTAGTTGAAGTCTGCGGGAGTATTTGCAAGCGTATCGTTATACCACTGCCCGAAACCGTTTTG
>CANBQQ010000375.1 GCA_947371715.1 Flavipsychrobacter stenotrophus | reverse complement strand
CGGCTGTAACGGCAGCAATATCTGCTACACCGCTTTGTGCCGGTAATGCGCTTACCCTTACCGGTACTGCCACCAGCCCGATCACTACTACCTATTCATGGAGCGGGCCAGGCAGCTATTCAGCGGCAGTACTCAATCCGCCTGTAATTACTACTACTACATTATCAGCTGGTGTCTATACACTTACTGCCACTAACGTATGCGGTAGTACTACAGCTACAACTGCAAGCCTTGTAATCAATACTGTGCCTACCGCAGTAACGGCTACTGCTAACCCAACCACACTGTGTGCGGGTGATGCATTGACGCTTACAGGTGGTGCTACCAGTACTATTCCTGTTACCTATGGCTGGAGCGGGCCGGGCAGTTATTCATCTGCTGTTCAGAATCCACCGGCTATAATAACTACTACTGCCTCTGCGGGTGTGTATACTATTACCGCTACCAATGTGTGCGGAAATACAACTGCTACCACAGCAGCTGTAGTGGTGAATACAGTACCTACAGCAGTTACAGCTACGCCTAATGCTACCTTGCTTTGCAGTGGTGATGTGCTGACACTTACCGGTACTGCAACCAGCCCTATAACTACTACCTACTCATGGAGTGGACCTGACAGCTATTCATCAGCAGTGCAGAGCCCTGTAGGCTTTGTGACTTCAACACTATCAGCAGGTGTATACACCTTAACAGCCACCAACGTGTGCGGAAGTACATCGGCAACTACACCGTCAATTATCATCAACACCGTACCTTCTACTGTTACCGCTACTGCATCTGCCACTACACTTTGCGCAGGCAATACGCTGACACTTACCGGTACATCGACCAGCCCAATAGCCACTACTTACCTGTGGAATGGTCCGGGTGGATATTCATCTACCAACCTTAACCCTGCGGCAATCATTACTACAACATTGTCTACCGGTATCTATACACTCACGTCCAGCAATGCCTGTGGTAGTGTTTCAGATACTACTGCATTTGTAACAGTAAATGCTGCACCTACATCGGTAACTGCCACAGCGGCACCAACACCGTTGTGCAGCGGGTCTACGCTTACGCTTACCGGTACTGCTACCAGTCCTATAGCTACTACTTATTCATGGAGTGGTCCTAATGCATATACATCAACTAATCTTAATCCTGCGGGCTTTGTTACTTCTACACTATCGGCAGGTGTTTATACACTTACAGCTACCAATAGCTGCGGCAGTACTTCTGCAGTGACTACTTCGGTTATTGTGCGTACTGTGCCTACTGCGGTAACCGCAACTGCGTCGCCAACAACGCTATGCAGTGGCAGTACGTTATCGCTTACAGGTACATCTACCAGTCCTATTACTACTACTTACTCATGGTCAGGACCTAATAGCTATTCGTCGGCAGTGCTAAACCCTGCACCTTTTGTAACATCAACATTGTCTGCGGGTGTGTACACCTTCACTGCTACCAATATCTGCGGCAGTACTACAGCTACTACAGCCTCTGTAACAGTAAACAGAACACCAACGGCGGTAACAGCCACTGCTACTCCGGCATCTGTATGTAGCGGTGCTACGCTTACGTTAACAGGTACAGCTACCAGCCCTATAACTACTACTTATTCGTGGTCAGGTCCGGGAGGTTATTCTTCTGCAGTGCTTAATCCTGCGGGCTTTATTACATCAACTTTATCTGCCGGTGTATATACTTTGACTGCTACCAATACGTGTGGCAGCAGTATAGCCACCACAACATCTGTAATAGTAGTTGGTCCGCCAACGGGAGTTACAGCCAATATTGTTGTAGGATCTTTGTGTTCAGGTTTCCCAATGTCGCTTGTTGGCGGCGCTACCAATGCTACCAATTATAGCTGGTCAGGACCTTCCGGTTATAGTTCTACTTTGCTCAATCCGCCAACATTTACCGCAAGCGTCACCTCTTCGGGTACATACACATTGGCTGCGGGCAACAGTTGCTTTACAGTTACCGCAACAGCATCAATTGTAATAGCGCCACTGCCTCCAATGGGGCCTATTACGGGCACAACAACGATCTGCGAGGGTAGCACCAGCAACCTGGCAGATACAGTACTGGGCGGTGTATGGAGCAGTAGTAACCCATCGGTAGCTACCATTAATGCTATAGGTACAGTAATGGGTGTGGCCATGGGCACAACTACCATCTCGTATACCAACACTAATACCTGCGGAACAGCACTGGCTACTACTACAGTTACTGTAATACCGGTTCCTGCATCTACTCCTGTTACAGGGTCATCATTACTTTGCCAGGGTTCGGCATCGCTTTACAGTAATATTATCACCGGTGGTGCGTGGAGTACCAGCAACCCTGCGATAGCTACCATTAACGGTGCTACAGGACTGGCAACCGGTATGACGACGGGTAGTGCTACCTTCTACTATACTGTAAATAATGGTTGCGGTACGCCGGTAACGGATACGTTTGCCGTAAGTGTCATTACCGCGCCTGTTGCAGGTAATATCTTTGGCCCTATACGCCTTTGTATAAGCGATACCATGAGGTTGTATAACTATACCACGGGTGGTACATGGCATGTAGTGAACGGTCGTGCGTCGATAACAAGCACCGGTGGTTTGGTGACGGGTAATGCATCGGGTGTAGATACGGCCTACTATGTTGTGTCTAACTCTTGCGGAACAGATACTACCCGTTTCCCATTCTATATATATACGCCTGCACAGTGTGCGGCACTGGGCGTAGGTGGGGTTAACGTTACCGACTTTAAGGTGAGCATCTATCCTAATCCTAACAACGGGGAATTCACATTGTCGGGTTCATGGATAGAAGGAGATAATGAAGCCACAATAGAGATCATAGATCTGCTGGGCCAGGTGGTATACAGGAAGGATATCCGCATAAGCAATGGTAAAATTGATGAGCAGGTGCAGATGGGTAATGGCCTGTCGGCAGGTATGTATATGCTGCGCATCAATTCAGCCAATGCGCATGATGCCATAAGGTTTACAACAAGTCAATAGTATAATACTTCGTTTTATAGAAGAGGGTAGTCGTTGTTAAAAACGGCTACCCTTTTTTCGTGTCAGCATATTGCAGTGAATTTGTAATATTGTATATAAGCTGTTTGCTATGAAATACATCATTGCCATTCTCGCCATCATAGTTTGCAGCAGCTTTACCATCTGCCAGAAAATGGAGAGCAAAGACGGAAAGAAATGGTGGACAATATACATCTACCCCGACTGCGCAGACACCACCACTTATATAGAACTCGAATACTACACACGTCAGGCGTATAAGGACAAAAAGATCGGGGAAAAGGAATGGACCGAACATAAGCAGGGCGTAGCTATAAGTGAGCGCGTTTATATAAAAAGGGTATCAAAATACTCATCTGATTTCCACACGGGCGACTATACGTCTTATTCTGAGAAGACCGCTCTGAACGCTGAGAAGAATGAATATGAGTCAGTTCGGTCGTTTGGTCATCCCTTAGATAGAATGATACAGGTAAACGATTCTATGCAGATGTATCTAACCTATTTCAACAACGGTACAATCAGGAGGTGTGAATTAGCTAACATGAACCAATACCACAAGACAGAAGTGGTGGAATGGGATAGTACGTATGCTTACAGGTGGCAGGGTAACCTTGGCTCAACGCACAAGGGAAGTGTCTGGAAGAAATACGACAATTTCACCGGCACACTGTTAGATAGTGTAGATCATAAATAATGGATGAATTGGTAATATTGTAACTCTATGGAAATGGATATCAAATCTCTCGTTTGGCAGATACAAACCCTTGATGGCACTTTAAAGAATGAGGCCAATAAGGCGGTTAATACGTTGCTTACCATCCGCAACTGGCTCATAGGCTACTATCTTGTAGAGTATGAGCAGAAGGGGCAGGACAGAGCTAAATATGGCGATAAAATACTGCAGACGGTGGCGGATAGTATTGGTAGTGATGGATTCTCGTTCC
>CANBQQ010000374.1 GCA_947371715.1 Flavipsychrobacter stenotrophus | reverse complement strand
TGTATCAGTACCTGCTGACAACCCGGTCACCACTCCACCCGAAGATACAGTCGCCGAAACATTAGAAACACTCCAGGATCCACCTGCGGTTCCTGAACTTGTAAGGGAAATTGTATTAGTGGTACACACAAAAGTTGGCCCCGACACCGTGCCTGCATTGGGCAACGGTACTACCCTCATTATTCTTGAGGTCCTTACCGGGTTGGGTATTGCGCATACAGCATTTGAAGTAAGAATAGCTGTAACAGTATCTCCATTAGTCGGCACATATGAATATGACGACCCTGTTGCAACAGTTGCCCCGGACACCTTCCACTGAATAGAAGGGGCGGTACCACCATTTGTTATAGAAGCAGTGTAATTAGCAGTAGCACCAATACAAACCGTATCGCTGGCCGTTAAAATACTTATAGTTGGCACTAGAACCGGGTTAACGATCATTGTAATCGTATCGGATTTAGCTAACAGCATGCCGCCGTTTGCGGTATCAATTATTGTACATGAAACCCTGTCGTTATTACTGATCGTTGCTGGATGAAACGTCCTGGAATTAGTTCCTGCCGCCACTCCATTCACCTTCCATCTATATTCAAATGAATAATACCCCGTAGTTGTTACAGCAGTAAAATTGACAGTATCGGAGGAACACATGGAATTACTCGGACTAACAGCTATGTGAAACGTATCGACATTGAATATTTGTCTGACCCTTCTTCCAGCGCCCCCGGTTAGCGGTACATTACCCGGTCCGTGATCTGCAATGAACATGTGCCCTGCAGAATCAAAGCAAAGGCCATTTTCCCCGAAGAATCTTGTGGTAGAGCCAATTACAGAACCGTCGCCCGTATAATTTGCCAACATGGCTGTGTTATTGATGCCTGTATAGCTGGAAATCACTCCCGCGGAAGTGACCTTACGAATCTTATTATTGCCAATGTCGCAGATATAAAAATTTCCCGCGGCGTCCTTTCTCATACAACCCGGGGAATTTAGCTTTGCAGCCGTCGCTGCGCTTCCGTCACCGCTACTTCCTCCCAAAGTGGGCCCCTGACCTGCAAATGCAGTGATAATGCCAGTCGTACTTACTTTACGTACAATATTGTTTGCCTGTTCAGAAATATATACAACACCTGCCGCGTCGACAAATACATCCGATACGCCCTCCATAAATGCAGCAGTAGCCTGACCACCGTTTCCACTAAAGCCAATGCCCGAGCCACCTGCAAAAAGGCTGATGGTAGTGCCCGCTGCATTTAATTTCCATACCCTGTCATTACCATTGGCAATATACAAATTGCCGGATGCATCAAACGCAAGGCCGGAAACAGAACCTAAAAGAACAGTTGTGGCGGGGCCGCCTACCGCCGAAACAGTTGCAGGTGACGGAGGAGGGTCACCTGCAATGGTGCTAATGAACCCGAAAGTATCAACTTTTCTAACGATCTTATTTGCTGCATCAGCAATGTATAGATTTCCTATACCATCGCACACTAATCCTGCAGGCGACTGTAATTTTGCATTAATCGCGGGACCACCATCTCCACTATACCCACCGGAGCCAGTACCAGCATAGGTAGTGATGAGCCCATCGGGCCGTATCTTTCTGATCACATTTTTCCCTGCATCAGACAAATAAATATTTCCTTTCCTGTCTACAGCAATACCATTAGGTACCAGAAAACGTGCCGAAACACATGGCCCTAAATCGCCATCGCCCGGTGTTGATGCACCTACACCGTCTCCTGCTAATGTTCTAATTATCTGTCCATCCACACCTACATAAAAAAAGAGCGCTATAATTAATAGCAAACTCCTCATCTTGCTACACCTCATCTTATATATTATTTATCCGACCTGAATTGTTACTTACAAATATAATTCATCAGCAATTACCAGTCAAAACAAAAATGGGTCGCTTACTGCGACCCATTTTATAAAATGACATTAAAAAATGTATTATAACTAGTTTTATGAACGTACGTTAGATCTTCTTTACATATCCAAAGACATAAGATGCCGAATCTGGCAATGCATGGATGACCCTGATCTCATTATTAGCTGCTCGGTCAGCGGTTGTACGGAACAATATAACTACATCGGTGTTAAGAAAATCATGCAACAGATAACCTCTTACTGAATCATGAATTGGGTAAGCTGAAAACACCAATGCATTAGGGACCTGCGCCCAGTTAATGTTATAATCAAAGCTTGTATTGATAGCGTAAGTAATTGTATCAGGGTAAGTGTGTGAAAGAAAGTCATAACGGTTCTTCACCTCAGACACTGTACCATTTGAGCGGAACAAAACCCTATCTGAATCGACAGTGGTAACACCGCCTACAGTACGCTCAAAAAAGAATAAGTAAGTTTTATTATAAGACAGGTTCATACTATCTATAGCCTGTCCATAACCTGAAACAGTACGCGTGTTATCCGCCTTTTTACAAGCCAGAAAAGCACTAAATAAACAGCAGAGCAGCAGTATTTTTTTCATTGAAACGCAATTATCAGGCAATATACTTATTTAATAGACAAAATTCAAAATTCAGCAAACCAAAGTGCGATGAGCTTGAACTTGCAGGAGAAACATTATGAATTATCAAAACATGACAAGGCAAAAAAAGTGGATGGTCATTACAACCATCCACTTAAAAATATTATCCCAATTTAGCTATCAGGTTTTCGTTAATTGCATCAAGGAATTCCTCTGTATACAAGTAGTCTTTACCATGGCTCACTTTATTACCATGAATACAAACCGCAAGATCCTTTGTCATCTTACCACTTTCTACTGTATCAATACAAACCTGCTCCAGTGTGTTGGCAAAATGTATAAGATCCTGGTTATCATCCAGCTTACCGCGAAACGCCAAACCACGAGTCCATGCAAAGATAGATGCGATAGGATTTGTTGAAGTAGGATTGCCCTTCTGATGTTCGCGATAGTGACGCGTAACGGTACCATGCGCTGCTTCAGCTTCCATGGTCTTGCCATCAGGAGTGATCAATACTGAAGTCATTAGTCCAAGAGAACCGAAACCTTGTGCTACTGTATCGCTCTGTACATCACCATCATAGTTCTTACAAGCCCATACAAAATTACCATGCCATTTCAGCGCACTCGCTACCATGTCATCGATCAACCTGTGTTCGTAAGTGATTTTTGCTTTTTCAAATTCTGCCTTGAATTCTTTCTGATAGATGTCTTCAAAGATATCTTTGAAACGACCATCATACTTCTTCAGGATAGTATTCTTTGTAGAGAGGTACAAAGGCCAACCCTTAGACAAAGCAAGGTTGAAGCATGAACGGGCAAAACCAATTATAGACTCATCGGTATTGTACATAGCTAATGCTACACCATCGCCCTTGAAATTGTATACTTCGTGCTCAATGGTCTGACCATCTTCGCCTTCAAACTTAATTGTAAGCTTACCCTTTCCTTTTACTACGAAATCTGTAGCGCGATACTGGTCACCAAACGCATGACGACCTATACAGATAGGAGCGGTCCAGTTAGGAACAAGGCGAGGAATGTTTGACATAACGATAGGCTCGCGGAACACAGTACCATCAAGGATGTTACGGATAGTACCGTTAGGGCTCTTCCACATCTGCTTCAGGCCAAATTCCTTTACACGCTCTTCATCAGGAGTGATTGTAGCACACTTGATACCAACACCATATTTCTTTATAGCATTAGCTGAGTCGATAGTTACCTGGTCGTTGGTCTCGTCCCTGTACTCCATACCCAGATCATAATATTTGATATCGAGGTCCAGATAAGGGAGAATCAGCTTCTCCTTAATGTACTTCCAGATTATCCGGGTCATCTCATCTCCATCCAGCTCTACCACCGGATTTGCTACTTTAATTTTTGCCATTATTATGTGTGTTTATATTATCAGTTGATATAATGTTCTGTTTAGAACTGCCCAAATGTAGGGAGATTTTTAAAATAAAGAAAGCCTTTTATTG
>CANBQQ010000373.1 GCA_947371715.1 Flavipsychrobacter stenotrophus | reverse complement strand
TTGTTGATTTGCGAGAAACCTTTTGGATAATCAGAATAATATCCTATTTTTGCAATCCCAAATCGGGAAAAGGTGCGGTAGCTCAGTTGGTAGAGCACAGGACTGAAAATCCTGGTGTCGCCGGTTCAAGCCCGGCCCACACCACCAGTTTTAAAGCTATCTTTTATAGATGGCAGGTTGCAAAAGTTCTTTTTAAAATGGTGCGGTAGCTCAGTTGGTAGAGCACAGGACTGAAAATCCTGGTGTCGCCGGTTCAAGCCCGGCTCACACCACATTTATAAGCCTTCCGGTTTCCGGGAGGCTTTTTTTATGTGGGTGGGTGAAGTGGCGCATTAGTAGGATATCGAACAATGGAGATGCCCGCAATAAAAAGAGATCCACTTCTCAGCAGATCTCTTCATTGTCATTGTTTAATTGTCAAATTACCTAAATTACTTCCCCGCCTTCTCCAGCACTGATATGCGCTGAACGATAGAATCGAGGTTACGGAAGTGAATGAAAGCCTTGCGGTATTTGTTGGCATCGAATGCAGGGCTACCCATTTGCACGGTGCCCGTTTGCGGTATGCTCTTGGAGATACCTGATTGTGCGGTAACTATTGTACCACCTGCCATAGTAAGGTGGCCTACTACACCTACCTGTCCGCTGAACATACAGCCCGGGCCTATTTTGGTGGAACCAGCAACTACCACACATGCGGCAAAGTAGCAATTCTCACCTACTTCTACGTTATGGGCTATGTGTACCAGGTTATCGAACTTAACGCCATTGTGCAGTATTGTAGAGCCCAGTGTAGCGCGATCTATAGCGCAGTTAGCACCCAACTCTACATCGTCACCAATAACTACGTTGCCTATCTGCGGTATCTTCTTTATTTCAGCCGCAGGGTCGAAACGGAAACCATCGCTACCAATTACGGTGCCTGAGTGTATGATACAGTCTTTACCAACCACGCAATCAGAATAGATCTTTACTCCGGCAAACAGGGTTGTATTATCGCCTATCACCACATTCTCGCCTATGAATACCTGAGGGTAGATCTTTACGTTGTTGCCAATTTTAGCACCATCACTTATTACGGCAAATTCACCCGCGTAGATGTTATTACCAACTGTAGCATTATCAGAGATATAGGCATGCTTAGATATACCAGATTTATTCAACTTTACCTGGTTGTACATCTCCAGCAACTTTGCAAATGCACCGCCGGGATTGTCTACACGTATCAGCGTTGCCTTAACGGGAGCAGTCAGCTCCAGGTCTTTACCAACTATAACCAGGGTGGCATCGGTATTGTAGATATACTGAGTGTATAATGGGTTAGCCAGGAATGATATTGAACCGGGTTCTCCCTGTTCTATCTTAGAGAGTTTAGATATTTTGGCATCGGGATTACCTTCTATAGTGCCGTTCAATACACCTGCTATTTGCTGCGCTGTAAATTCCATATAATGTGGTGGAGTCTTTAAATTAGTTTCGCTGCCAATTTAGGCATTATCCTGTAGAGTTTCTAATGGTAGCAGTATTAATTCCATGCAACTAACACCAACAATTACCATAAAAATTGTCGAATTGCCGAATTGTCAAATTACCTTCTCCGCACTCCACGCCGCCACTCTTACTCCGGGTGAGAAATGAAATGCTTCGGGAACTATGGGCTGTGGCAATGTGTCGAGCAGCGGGTAATGCAGTTGCAGATCAGTTACTGAGGCAGCGCTTAAAGCCCATTCCAGGTGATGGAGATTGTACCGGAGCATAGTATTACGATAATGGTAGTAGAGGCAATACCGCTCGGTGAGCCAGAGATCGAAGGCGCTCTTGTGCAGGATAGGCTCTTTGATCTCATAGTTGAAAGAGATGAGTTGACCTGTGAGCTTTCGATCTGTGTACACAAATGGTTGGTAATGGTAAGGCAAGCCGGATATAGTTCTTGCCAGATAGCAGGATAGTTTTTTATTGGCTTCCATACTGAGGAAGTAAACGCCTTCTTTTCCACCCGCAGTGACGTAGGTGCGTATATTGATCTCACCAAAATCAGACAAGGCACTTACAGGCGGTAAAAAGCGTGGCCTTATGTTTTGCATCCGGAAGACAACAATGGATATCCATGCAGACCCATCGAACGTATCGATAGTAAGGCCTGCAGGTACATGCTCTTTAAGCCAATCTACGGGCACACGTGCATGCATAAACACCAGGTGGCTCCATTCCTGGTAATAGAGCCAAGGATAGGCGGGCATAGCCCAGGGCCGGTGTGCAGTTTGTGCCAGTATCTTCTTCATGAACTTTAATGGTGTTAGCCGGTGAAAAATTACGCCAATACACCCACAAGCAACAAAATAACTTTCACATACTTAGGCACTCACTTCACAACACTATACTAAACATCTGCATCAAAAATTATTAAATATCTGAAGTGTTTTTTATTTTAGCATCACACTCTCTAAAACCACCAAATCATGAAAAAAGCATTTAAAGTAATAGGATACATTATCCTGACAGTGATCGTTATTGTAGCCGGACTTATTGGCTACGTAAAGACAGCGCTGCCCAATGTGGGTGAGGCTCCTGTAATGACGGTAGATAAGTCGCCCGAAAAAGTAGAGCGCGGCCGCTACCTGGCCAACAGTGTAGCCGCTTGTATGGATTGCCACTCTACCCGCGACTGGAACAAATATGCTGGTCCGCTTAAAGAAGGAACGCAGGGCAGAGGTGGTGAACGTTTTGATCAGCAGTACGGATTTCCGGGCGTGTATTATTCGCGAAACATTACACCCGCGGGTATTGCCCGGTATACCGATGGGGAACTTTACAGGGTGATCACCGCCGGTGTAAACAAGGAAGGCAAGGCTATGTTCCCCGTGATGCCCTACCCTTACTATGGGAAGATGGATCCTGAGGATGTAAAGTGTATCATCGCCTACCTGCGCACGTTGCCACCGATCACCAATGATGTTGCCGCATCGGTTTCCGACTTCCCGATGAGTATCATCATCAATGTGATACCCAAGAAAGCAACACCGGAAAAGAGACCTGATACCAGCAACCGCATTGCCTACGGAGCATACCTGACCAATGCCAGTGCCTGCCGCGAGTGCCATACCAAAGAGAAGCAGGGACAGATAATACCCGAGTTGGCTTTCAGCGGAGGACGTGCATTTAAACTACCTACCGGTGGCACTGTAGTATCCTCGAATATTACCCCCGACATGACAACCGGTATTGGCAACTGGACAGAGGAAGCTTTTGTGAATCGCTTCAAAGCCTACGCAGACTCTTCTTATCATCCGCAAGCAATATCGAAGGGCGCTTTCAACAGCATCATGCCCTGGAACATGTATTGTCAAATGACCCGCAGCGACCTTGGCGCTATCTACGCCTACCTGCGTAGCCTGCCTGCCAAGCAGAATGAGGTTGTGAAGTTTGTGCCGTGATAAGTAGATTGTATTCAATAGATGATCATTGTGAGCCTGCAACGAATTAAGTCGACAAAAGTGTTTAACAAAAAAGCCTTGCAGAATCTGCAAGGCTTTTTAATACATATTTGAAGTGGTCTTTTATTCTATTTCGTCTTTGAATTCTATACCGTAGTTTTCCAGTTCCTGGAGAACCGGGCGGTAAACGGATTGCATGTTAGGGATAAGCACACCTGTAGGTGGAACGATCTTCTTGTTCAGTACCATGCGGGCAAGAATACCCATTGGCATACCAACAGTTTTGGCCATTGCAGATAATTCCCTGTTCTCGCCCTTTATCACCATTGTGCTGGTAAGCTTGGTCTTTCTGCCTTTGTGCATGTATTCGATTTCATGTTGCATCACTACCATGTCTTTTTCAGCAGAAGCCATGTTCCACTTTTCGAGCAGTAGTTCCAACAGAATTTCACCTGAAGATGCTGTACCCGGTTTCAGTGGCAGTTCTTCGAACAGGCCTAACCAACCCAACAACTCTATCTCGGTACTATCTATGCTTACACCCAGCTTTTTAGC
>CANBQQ010000372.1 GCA_947371715.1 Flavipsychrobacter stenotrophus | reverse complement strand
ACCACCATTTGATGTGGGTAAATTTGCTGGAATATTTGCAGCGATAGGATTGGCGATAGGTGCGCTGGGTACTGTGCTGGCTGCTGCCATAGGTGGATTTATGAAGCTTTCCTGGTGGAAAATGCCGCTGGTTATAATGGGTATACTCCTTATTATTTCCACGCCGTCGATGATACTTGCTTATCTGAAGTTGAGGAAGCGCAACCTGGCTCCAATATTGGATGCAAATGGCTGGGCAATAAACGCGCGAGTGAAAATAAACATTCAGTTCGGACGTATGCTTACGCAGCTTGCTGCACTCCCTAAAGATGCTAAGGTCAACCTAAATGATCCGTTTACAAAGAAGAGTTTTCCAATTATTCCGGCGATACTTATTTTGCTTACTATAATTGGTGGGCTGTTGTATCTTTTGCAAAAGGAGGGGCTGATACATATTCATATGCCGATATAGAGAAAAATTCAGAGAATGGTTGAGCTGCAGGAGACAGGTTAATTGAAGTATCATGATGAAGGTTGTACAGATCATATTATTGTCGTTGATGTTGTTGTCATGTAAAGCCAGACATGCATACAGGAAGGCTGTTAGAGACATTGCCTCAAAGTTGCCTGAGCCGAAGAACATGAACGCAGGGTCTGCGGCGTACAGCATCTCTGTGCCTGACGGTTGGACCACAGACCATAAAACCATGTATGGAGTGGATTACTTTTACTTACTCGCTCCAAAAACAAAAGAAGACCCCAATACCAGTATAAACGTGATCACGGAAAATATGCAGCAGCTGAGCCTGGAAACGTATAGGGCAAAAACAATGGAGTCTGTAAAAAGGTACATTCCTAATGCCACTAACTTTGATACGGGGTCTATTGCTGCTTATGGTATAAGTGGCTGTTGGTATGATTACGAAATAGACCTGGAGGGGAACAAGTCGACTTTGGTATCGTACATAATACCTAAGAATGGCGTTGCCTACATTATTACTGCCGGAACACAGGTAAAATATGCCCGCAGATACCGGCCGCTGTTCAATGGGGTAGCGAGATCTATTAAATTTAAAGACTAGCGAATAAAAAGGTGTGGCATGCGTATTTGTTGTGATGTATTAAAACCTGTGGAATAATGCTATGAAAGTGTATTTTTAGAAAATGAAGTGCGTGTCCTGTCAGTATGTAGTCCGAAGTCTTACTTTGAGTAAGGTAGCATTGGCGCTATTTCTGACGTTATTATTGTTTTCATGTAGTCAACTGGACAGGCATCAGCAACAACCAGGCAGAGAACCGATAGCGGCTGTAGGGATCGTTCCCAGGCAAGATACTTTGCAGCCGCCGGTGGTACGTTTGTTAGATACCTGTGTTGCCCCGCTCATAGTTTCAACATCTGCAAAGTCGGGGAAATACAATTATTATAACGATACATTTCATTTGGCGCCACCAATACCCCTGCCAGGGAGTTTTCGTGCTCACATAACAACCTATAATGCCGATGACGGATTGTTTTCCAATATTTCGTGTATGTATCAGGATAGGAGTGGACATATGTGGTTTGGTACTGAAAGTGGTGGTGCCATAAGATACGATGGCACAACATTTACCACCTACACCAAAGCACAGGGATTAAGCAGTAATCGCATCTTAACTATCTATGAAGACAGGCAAGGCAATATCTGTTTTGGTACCATGGGTGGAGGGGTAAGTGTTTATAATGGCGTTCAATTTACCACACACAACACAAGCGAATTTAAAACCACACATTTTGATAATAATGGCGTGTCGAGCATGTTGGTTGATTCTTCGGGCAATACCTGGTACGGTACATTTGGTGGCGGCGTAAGCTGCTACAATGGCAAGGGCTATGAAGTGTATACAGACACCCAGGGGCTGGGCTGGATGTGTGATGGTGACTGCCTGGGTGGTAACCTGGTATTTGATATGCTTGAGGATAAGAAGGGGAGCATCTGGTTTTGCCTGGGTGGTGGTGGTGCGAGCCATTTTGACGGAAGGAAATTTACCAATTACGGTAAAGCTCAGGGCCTGGGCGATAATATTGTGCGGTGTGCTATAAAGGATGGGCATGGCAACATTTGGTTTGGTACAGCCGGAGGTGGTGCTTCCTGTTTTAACGGGCAGTCATTTACTACCTATACTACAGTTAATGGGCTTGCAAATAACAATGTTGCCGATATATTGGAGGATGACAGAGGTTACTTATGGTTTGCTACTGACGGTGGTGTAAGCCGTTTTAATGGGCGTTCTTTCACAACAATTAATATGGAGAATGGTCTTGGAGACAACCGGGTATCCAGCATAGTACAGGATAAAAGCGGTAGCATATGGTTTGGTACGCTGGGTGGCGGTGCGAGCCGCTATGACCGGGATGCGTTTACTACGTTCACTTCAAAGGAAGGGCTGTCAAATAATCGTATAACTACTATTGGCGAGGATACTGCGGGTGTCATGTGGTTTGGAACAGCCGGGTCGGGTATCATACGCTACGACGGCATATCCTTTACTACTATTAGCGTTCGCCAGGGATTGCCGTTTGGATTTGTTGAAAAGCTGAAGGTCGATAGAAATAATAATCTCTGGGTGGGTACCGGCGGCGCGGGGGTAACCAGATTTGATGGGAAATTGGCAACCAGCTACGATGATGCCCAGTTGCTCAACAACAGGACAGTATACAGCATACTTGAAGACAGGAACGGCGCCAAATGGTTTACCACATTTAATGGAGTAACCAAGCTGGAAGGGAATAGATGTACTAACTACAATGTGGCGCAAGGGCTTTGTCATTCATATATAATAAGTGCTGCTGAAGACAAGAATGGAAATATATGGTTTGGTTCGAATGGGGGCGGTGTAAGTAGATTTGACGGGCGCATATTTACTAATTATACAGTGAAGCAAGGATTGCCGTCGAACGTGATACCTTGTATACTCGCTGATAGAAGTGGTAATGTGTGGTTTGGGAGTGATGGTTATGGCGTGACGCGATATGATGGGAAGACTTTTTTTACTTTTACCATGGCTGATGGACTTGCTAACAACTGTGTTACTGCATTAGTAGAAGATCAGGATCGGACGATATGGATGGGCACAAATGAGGGATTTAGCGGTATAACCGGGTTCAGGAAGAATGAGAATAGTCGCATAGTATTGTCGGTGGATACAAGTATGAGTAATGAGCTTATTTACAAAGAGTATGTACCAGTATTTGAAACCTACAATTTTAAGAATGGCTACCCTGTGCGCAATGTGAAAGCGAAGGCAATGTTTGCCGATAGCAAGGGTTTGATCTGGGCTGGCGCGGGAGATATGCTTGTGCGATTTGACCGGGCGGGTATTTACCGTGATACCTCTCTGCCCAAAGTGTTCATAAAAGATCTTAAAATAAATGGAGAAAGTATTTCATGGCATGCATTGGAGGAGAGCAATCACAGATATAGCACCAGCGACTCTCTGGCAGCCGTAAATGAAGAAGTGACAACATTTGGCAGCCTGCTTGGTGTGGCAAAAAAAGACACTATGCGGAAGCAATTTTCCGGGGTTATGTTTGATAGTGTAGGCAGGTTTTACGCGGTGCCTTATAACCTGATATTGCCCTACAAACATAATAACATTACCATCGATTTTGCTGCGATTCACCTGTCAAGATCTTACCTTTTCCAATATCAATATATATTGGAGGGGTATGATGATGTATGGGGACCGCTTACTCATAAAACATCGGCCTCATTTGGTAATATTCCTGAAGGCAAGTATACGTTTAAGGTAAAGGCGCTTAGCCCCGACGGTGTATGGAGTGCTCCGATGGAGTATACTTTTGAAATATTGCCGCCGTTTTACCGCACGTGGTGGGCATTTGGCATTTATTCGCTACTTGCTGCATTGGGCATATACAGTCTGTTACGCTGGCGAACGTTACAATTGAGGAAGGACAAGGAGCGGCTGGAGCAGGTGGTTGTGGTGCGTACCGCTGAGGTAGTGAAAGAAAAAACGGAAGTGGAAAAGC
>CANBQQ010000371.1 GCA_947371715.1 Flavipsychrobacter stenotrophus | reverse complement strand
AAATTTGATTTCGATCTGCTGGATCCTACCAAGCTGGTGCCTGAAGAACTGGTACCGGTAATGCGTATAGGAAAAATGACACTGAACAGGAACCCCGATAATTTCTTTGCAGAAACAGAGCAGGTGGCATTCCATCCGGGGCATCTGGTTCCGGGCATAGATTTTACCAATGATCCATTGCTGCAAGGCAGGTTGTTCTCATATACCGATACGCAATTGTCGCGACTGGGCAGTCCCAATTTTCATGAGATACCTATCAACCGGTCGTTGAACACAGTTCATAATAATCAGCGCGATGGTCACATGCGCCAGCAGATCAATAAAGATGTAACCAGTTACCACCCTAATACGATGGGGGGCGGATGTCCTTACCAGGCCAAGGCTGCCGACGGTGGCTTTACCAGCCACATGGAGCGAATTGATGCTAAGAAAATACGCGGCCGCAGTAAGAGTTTCTTCGATCATTTCAGCCAGGCGACATTGTTCTTTAATAGTCAGAGTGTGCCGGAGCAAAACCATATAATTGATGCCTTGCGATTTGAGTTGAGCAATGTAACGATTCCTGCTATCCGGGAACGTATGCTGGGTATACTTTCTATGGTAGACAAAACACTGGCACAGCGAGTTGCAGACAAGTTGGGTATGCAGGTGCCAAAGAAGCCGGAACAACCCATAAACCATAGCATCCCCGCTGATGGTAAGGTGTCAGAATACCAGCCGGTGAAAGTTGATCCGGCACTTAAGAGTTCTGCGGCCTTGAGTATGGCCAATTCTGTGAAAGGCATAAAATCTCGTAAGGTAGCTATTCTTGCTGCCGATGGTGTTAGCGAAGCATCGATAAAAGCTATAGTAACTAAGTTGACAGCAGATGGTGCCAGTGGAATGATAGTAGCGCCGCGTATGGGGCAAATAAAGGGAGACAAAGGAAATGATATAATGGTGAATAAAACACTATTCAACACATCATCTGTTTTATTCGATGCAGTATATATTGTCGGCGGACAGAAGAGTATCAATGCGCTGGTGAATGAGCCGGATGCTATTCACTTCATTAACCAGGCATACAGGCATTGCAAAGCAATAGGAGCAGATAAAGACGGCGGACCATTACTTGACGCCACATATGTAGGTACAGGGCAGGACGAAGCAGAAGGCGGAATCATTATAGATGGCAACATACAGCACTTTATTGATGCGGTGGCTATGCACAGGTTCTGGGAGCGGGAACCTTCATCTAAAGTGCCTGCTTAAAATTAAATAGTGCCTAAATGTGGAGTAACCGTACTGGTTACTCCACATTTTTATTTATTAGGCTACGTGGTGGCACGGTTATACTATGAGTGTTATAAGAAAGTAAATATACAGATATGAAAAGGATACTAATGGTAGCAATGATAGCCTCTGCAATGGCATCGTGCAGTAATAATAAGGCAGAAGAACAGGCAAGGCAGCAGGCAACGATAGATTCTATGAAAATGGAAATGGCGAAGAAACAAATGGCTGACTCTATTAATCAGGCAATACAATTACAACAAGCGCAGTCAGTTGATCCCAATAGTATCGAGATGAGCGGCAGCACTACAGCAGCAGCTCCTCGCAAGGCTCACCGTTCATCGGGTAACAGCGGATCTTCTTCCATCGGCACATCGTCTGGTGGTGGCAATTCAACAGCGACTACAACCACCACGACTACAACTAAGCAGAAGAAAGGTTGGAATGCCAAGACGAAGGGTGCTATTATTGGTGCGGGTGCGGGTGCAATAACCGGTGCTATGGTAGATAAAAAGAAAGGAGAAGGCGCAATAATTGGCGGTATACTTGGAGCCGGTGCCGGTGTAGGTGTAGGTGCTATTATCGATAAGAAGCAAAAAGATAAGAAGGAAGCAGAGAACAAATAGCACAATCATATTTAATAGAAAAAAGGTTCGCTCCAGTAAATGAGGCGAACCTTTTCTATTTGAGTATTGAGGCCGTGCTATTTAATTGCTGCCCTCACCATTGGTGCTACGTGAGTGCCAAACAGTTCAATTGAGTGCAACAGTTTTTCGTGTGCTATATCGCCTGATATGGTCTGTGCCAGGAAGCGGGTATTATTAAACAGTTTATGTTCTGCAATTATCTTGTCGGCTACTTCTTGTGCGGTGCCAACAAGTAGTGGTCCACCCGGCATGCGCAAGTATTCAAATTGCTCCCTGCTCATAGGCGACCACCCACGTTCTTTACCCACTCTGTTCATTACGCCGCTATACACCGGCCAGAATTCATCAGTGGCTTGCTGTGAGTCATCGGCTATATACATATGCTGGTTGATGGCCAGTTGCAGTTGATCAATGTTGTGGCCAGCCTTTGCTGCGGCTCTACGATAAAGGTCGGTGAGCTGTACATATTGTGCCGGTTGTCCACCAAGGATGGCAATGGTAAGTGGTATATTTAATGTGCCTGCGCGCACTACCGATTGTGGTGTGCCGCCTACAGCCAGCCAGATAGGTAATTGTTGTTGGTAGGGCCGGGGATAGACGCCACGGCCGCCAATAGATGCCCTATGATTTCCTTTTGATGATACGATCTCATTGGTATTGATATTTAATAAAAGCTCCAGTTTTTCAGTGAATAATTCATCATAGTCATCAAGGTCGTAACCGAACAACGGGAAAGATTCTATAAAAGATCCCCTACCTGCCATTATCTCTGCACGGCCTTTAGATATGAGGTCAAGCGTAGCAAAATTCTGGTATACCCTTACAGGGTCGGCAGAGCTGAGCACAGTAACGGCACTGGTTAGTTTTATTCGTGTTGTAATAGCTGCGGCTGCCGCCAGAACCAATTCTGGCGACGATATCACATAGTCGGGACGGTGGTGCTCACCGAGGGCAAATACATCGATCCCAATTTCATCGGCAAGTTTAGCTTCCTGTAGTAATTCTTCAATTCGTTTCTGCGAGTTGACGGCTCCGCCTGAAATATGTTCAATGGGTATTTCCCCGAATGTGCTGATGCCTAATTCCATGGTGCAAAGTTGCAGCATTTATATTCACAGCGTGCATTGGTATATTTTATTGGCGCATTTTTATTATATAAAATGTAAAATACTATCCTTTGAGCGCATCCTCCAGCATCTTTCTTTCAGCACCTCTTACGTTGGGGTTTTTGAGGCCTTGCTCAGCTACGGGACGTGCTTCATCAAATTTCTTAAGCTTAACGAGCACCTCAACAAAATTATTAAGGTTAGTAACGTTAGGGTCAAGGTTGTACGCCAGTTTAAAATCATCGTATGCTAACTCATTATTTCCTTTTATTGAAAACAGGCCACCACGCTGGTTGAGCAGCTGCGCTTTTTGTTCGCCATCGTAGCTATCTATATTGCCGTTAATGAGCTTTATAGCGTCGTCATATTTGCGTGTCATAAAATAACGGCCTGTTTTGTTGATTATTCTCATCAGGTCCTCTTCGCTAGCTTCTGTAGTGGTGTCTTTATCTGTCGTGCTATTACCATTTTGCTGAGACAGATCATGTTTCTTTTTATTTTTTAGAAACAAAAATATTACTAGTCCAACAAACAGTGCAATTCCAAATCCATTCATAATTATTGTTTTGGATAAAGGTAGCCTGTCGGCAACACCCGATAAATTTCATTGAATAAGCGTGTAGATCTAAGCTATAAGTGTGCTTATTTATTGCTGCTATGCTCTGCTGGCTACGAAGATAAAGTAACCATTAAGGAGGATGTAAACTGCGAGCATGATAATGGAGCACATACGGTCGAACTTTTTAGCCTGGTATATTTTATCCAGCTTCACCAACCTTAACGTGTATGACGTAGCCACCATTATCATAAGTATGGCTACAAGCGTCATACCATGCAAGGTATCCACCAGGGTGAAGGATGTAGACTCGGGTAAAGAAGAGTCGATTATGTACTTGTTACCCACAACGGCGAATAGAGACCCCACGCTCAGCCCGAACCTGGAGTCGATGCTATCGGTATGTATGTAAAAGCACATAAAGGCGATAAAGAAGGAGA
>CANBQQ010000370.1 GCA_947371715.1 Flavipsychrobacter stenotrophus | reverse complement strand
TTCTTTGGTCTCTTCTTCACTGCGCCACGCCTTCTCGTTCTCCATTACCACCCCCGAAATATTCAGCCCCGTCTTCTTGGTAGCCTCCAGCAGGTCTTCTGCTTTTTCAATAGGGTAAGGCAGTGCGAATGAGTCGCCACTGTTATTGTCTTCTCCTTCTTTCACCACAAAGCCGCCACCAATAGAATAGTACGTCTCTGCTATCTGCTCATCATTGGCGAACGTGCACAAAAAAGTTAGTGCATTGGGGTGAAAGGGTAGGCTCTCTTCCATAAGAAAGACCATGTCCAGGAACGGATCAAATTCCAGTTCCTTTTCCCCATTCAACATTAATTTTTTATGATCGTTGATGTATTCCATGCGCGGATTTATCTGGTTCACATCAAATGTAACCGGATCTTCTCCGCACAACCCCAGCAAAACAGCTACATCTGTGCCATGCCCTTTACCTGTTTTGGCAAGTGAGCCATAAAGCAGCACCTTCACCGAGCTAACGGAGTCTATTCCTTTGGTCTTCAGAGTATTAATGAAACGTTGTGCTGCTCTCCACGGCCCTAAAGTATGCGAACTGCTCGGGCCTATTCCTATCTTGAAAATGTCGAATACCGATATATTTTCCTTCTTCACTGTATGGTTTAAATAAAAATGGGGGAAATATTATTTCCCCCAAAGATAACCTGAAACTTGTATAAAAAACCATTCAATTATGGCATCAGAACTGTGTCTATTACGTGTATAATACCGTTCTTCTGGTACACGTCCTTAATAGTTACCTTAGCCATTCCGCCCTTTGCGTCCTTCAGCATCAGGTTCTTACCCTTCATCATAAACGTCAGCTCTTCACCATTTACCGTCTTGGCAGTAAACATACCATTACCACTCTTTATCTTGTCCATGATCATCTTAGAATCCATTCTGCCCGAAACCACGTGGTAGGTAAGAATGGAAGTCAAAGTAGCCTTATTCTCAGGCTTTACCAGGTTGCCTACGGTTCCCTTTGGTAGCTTGTCAAATGCCGCATTGGTTGGCGCAAATACTGTGAACGGACCCGCGCTTGATAATGTTTCTACCAGGCCTGCCGCCTTTACTGCCGCTACAAGTGTAGTATGGTCTTTGCTGTTTACAGCATTCTCCACTATGTTCTTAGATGGGTACATAGCTGCGCCACCTACCATTACTGTCTTTTCCTGTGCATGCGTGATGGTGGTGTTAGTTGCCAACAATGCCATTGCGAATACCGGAATTAAAAAGATGCGTTTCATAAAATCTGTGTTTTTCGTTGGTTAAAAATGTTTTACCCAATTATCTACGACAGCTTATCTCTTCTGGTTTTACTGAAGTGAAAATTATTTTAGTAACGTCAATTTCATTGGAGAAAATGCAGGGACCATTTATATATTTGTGCGCTATTTAAGTTATAAATATTGATCACCTTTAAACTGGTAAAATGGCTAAAAATGCGTAATACTTAGTTCGCGTGTCTACAGACCTATCTACGTTTGGGTTTACAAGCGTAAGCGATAATAAAGTAATAGAAAAAAGGGTGGAATACACTGATACTAAAATTATATTAGACGATAAGCCTATTTATAATTTAGGATTTGGTGATGTTGACAAAAATGGAAATATCGATGATGAAGCTGAATCAAACAATGGGGATATCGTTAAGGTAATATCTGCGGTGTCGTTAACTATATATGAATACACTGCAAAATATCCAAACCGTTATATTTATTTCAGAGGTAGTAATACGCAAAGAACAGAATTTTATCAAACCTTATTGAAAAGGAAACATAACGAACTTGTTGAAGACTTTGACATATTCGGTGTGAAAGGTTTCAATGAGGAGGAAATTGAGTTTGAAGAGTTTAGAATACATGAAACTTACACAGGTTTTATGGTCATAAGAAAGTTAAATGAAGGGTTGAAATTTGATTAATCAAAACAAAAACAATACTTTTGCAATATGAAAACGCAGACAAAACTAGTTGGAGCGGAAAAATTTGGAATAACTATAAAAATAGATCCGAGCTTAGACAGAAAGCCAGGCGAAACATCTTTTCCTAAAAAGCTAGAAGAAGCAAAGAAGACACTTTCAAAAATGAAGCGTAAATAGATAAACGTAAAAGCCCCGACTATCGGGGCTTTTATAATATTATCAAATAGCTCATCTTACCTCACACTCATCACAAACGGCATAGCCATCAGCGCCTTGCCATGCATTTTGCGCAGGCTCTGCAGCTGCTCATACCACTGGTATTCTTCGCTGCCCATCTCTTCTTTTATTGCGGTCTTTACAGCAGCACTTGCAGCCGTATTGTTCTTCAGCTTACGCAACAATGTGTTCAGCTTATCTTCTGGCTCGGGGAAGGTGACAACCTTATAGTCTTTAACACCGGCCATGCCTGCTGCACTGGCTATAGCATTGCTCAGTCCGCCTATTCTGTCTACCAGGTGTATCTTCAGGGCATCACTGCCTGTCCACACACGGCCCTGGGCTATGCTGTCCACCTCTGCTTGTGTCAGCTTTCTTCCCTGTACCACATGGTTCTTAAACAGTGCATAGATAGTGTCTACCGAGTTCTGCATACGCTTTGCTTCCTCAGCAGTTAATGGACGGGATGTTGAAGGCAGATCAGCGTATGGTGCATTCTTTACACCATCAAAAGTTACGCCCAGCTTGTTCTTCATCAGCTTGTCTATATTGAACATCATGCTGAATACGCCTATACTACCTGTAATAGTGCTTGGCTGTGCAAAGATGCTGTCTGCATTAGCAGAAATGTAATATCCACCCGATGCAGCATAGTCGCCCATAGATACAATAAGATGTTTCTTCTGCTTCAGCAGGTTCAGTTCTCGCAGTATCACTTCCGATGCCAGCGCACTTCCACCCGGAGAGTTTACACGCAGCACTACAGCCTTTATTTTGTCATCCTTTGCTACCTTACGTATTTCGTCGCAAAATGTCTTTGAGGCTATCTGGTTGTTGCTACTCTGCTCACCATCTACTATCTCGCCTTCAGCTATCAATACCGCAACACGGTTGTCACTTACATTGCCGTCTATGCGGTGGTTGCTTACGTATTCATCTATAGTTATGTACTTATTGGTGCTGTTGTCTTTGTGCCCAATTTTACGTTTGATGCGGCCTTCTACTTCATCCCAATACAGCAGTCCTGCTACCATGTTATGTTTCAGTGCATCTGCCGGAAATTGTATCGTACCATCAACAGCCAGTTTATTTACACTTGCCGCATCTGTATGCATATACTGCGCCGCGGCTGCCGTAAACTCATTCCACAGGCTGGCCTGCATTTCGGTTATCTGCTGGCGGTTAGGATCACTGATCTTATCGGCTCTGAATGGTTCTGTTGCGCTCTTGAACTTACCTGCATAGAATATCTCAGGCTGCAGTTCCAGCTTGTCAAGGGCTCCCTTAAAGAAGGCTAGAGTGGTCGCAAATCCCTTAAGATCTATGCCTCCCGCCGGATTAAGATAAATACTATCAGCAGCAGAAGCTACGAAATAGGCTCCCTGAGAGATGTCTTCGCCATAAGCGTATGCAAACTTGCCCGATGTCTTAAAATCAGCAATAGATGTGCGCAACTGCTGCAAAGTTGCCCAGCCCATTTGTGCCGGACTCAGCTTCAGCAGTATGCCTTTGATCTCGTTGTCGCTCTTGGCTTTGTTCAGTGCTTTAGTTATGTCATACAGGCCTGCATCATAAGCGCTTCCCTTGCTGAACATAGCAAATGAATTACTCTCACCGCTTTCGTGTATACGGTTAGAAAGGTCTATCACCAATACATCGCCACTTACTGTTTTGTCTTTGTTTTCTGTTATGGCTTTAGATGCGGCAGCTATCATACCAACTATAAGGCCAATACTCACTATTCCCGCTATAAACATAGCCAGGAAGGAAGCAAAAAACATTTTAAAGAATTCTTTCATGATATTTGATTTTCAATTATTGCAACAGAGGGTAAAATTACATCGGCAAAGGTTACCCATTGGGGTGATTTTTCCTATTCCCGGTCGGTTAATGCAGCATTTTTTG